>NZ_BCBJ01000097.1:0-55038 GCF_001320605.1 Pseudomonas sp. NBRC 111133
AGAGGTAAACAGAGCCATGAAAACGGATGACCTGATTTCCATGCTTGCTGCGGGTGAGCCTGCAATGGACAGGCTGGCCATGGCCAAGCGTTTCGCCCTGGCACTGCTCGTCGGCGGTGTCGCGGCAGTTGTGCTGATGGCGTTGTATTTCGGGGTGCGGCCAGACCTGGCCGAAGTGGCGCGCACACCGGTGTTCTGGGCCAAGCTCGCCTTGCCCGGGAGTCTCGCCCTGGGCTCGTTGTGGCTTTCCACGCGCCTGGCTCGGCCGGGTGTCGAAGGCGGTGCGGCCTGGGCGTCGCTGTGTCTGCCCATCATCGTTGTGTGGCTGGCCGCGATAGCGGCCCTGTGGCAAGCACCGACCGAGGCACGCATGCCCATGCTGCTGGGCATAAGCTGGAAAGAATGCCCATTCAACATCGCGATGCTTTCCGTGCCGGGTTTTATCTCGGTGTTCTGGGCCTTGCGTGGCCTGGCCCCGACCCGTCTGCGCCTGGCAGGCGCAGGCGGCGGCCTGCTTGCCGGCTCCACCGCAACCCTGGCCTACTGCCTGCACTGCCCGGAAATGGAGGTACCGTTCTGGGGCGTCTGGTACCTGTCCGGCATGCTGCTGCCCGCCCTGTTCGGCGCTATCGTCGGCCCCTACCTGCTGCGCTGGTAACGAACCCGCCCGGCGCACACCTGCTGCCGGGCCAGGGCGCCGGGGCTGCGCAGGCGCGATGAACACGGCGGCAGGGCTTGAATGACGCCGCCCCTTGGGCTCACCCTTTGCACCTGCCAGAAACCACCACCCACCCGCAGGAACCCCGATGCAACCCACGCCTCCCCAGCTGATCCGCGAAACCTTCCCCGTCGGGCCTTTGCAGTGCAACTGCAAAGCCTGGCGTCATGCCGGGGCCTTAAAGTACAGCCTGTAAGCGTTAAATCCCTTTATTTCCCTGGGCTGCGTCGGCGCTCTCGATAATCGTCGATCACGCTGAATCATCATTATTCACAGCTTCAGTGTGACAAAAGTGTGCCATGGTGGTTGCGCGGATGACTGCCAATGATTAGTCTGAATACGAACGCGCCGGCGAGGTACGAGAAATGCCCTGGCCTGAGGCCCCCCACTATCTGTTAATGGTGTGGCAGCCGATGAAGGTTAGCAGGGTCCCTCGGCCCGGCACCGTGGCAGTAGTAAGCGGACGAGACTGTCACGGAAGAAAGGATGCCCTCTCTCGGGGGTAATCGCCTGATTGACACCAAGCTACCGGCATTGATGGGGCCGGAAAATAATCGGCGCGGTGCGGAGGAAAGCGTGGGCGACTGTGGGTACAACCCCGCGTCTGGATGATCGCATCCTGGAACTGAAGCAGCAGTTCCACTTGCTCAATCACCAGCGCTGCCGTGGACCCATCCAAACCTGACCTTCTGGTCGGGCGAGGATGAATCATGTCGCTCGAAAAGCTTCTCACCGTTACTGATCTCGCTGAGATCCTAGGCCGGTCTACCGGCACCATCAAAAACCAGCATTCAAAGAATCCCTCGCGCTTGCCTCCTGTTTGCCGCATTCCTGGTGCAGGCAGACTATTGTGGCGTCGTGCGGATGTTGAGAGTTGGCTGCAGCTGCATGTTGTTCAACTCGACTTAATTGACTCTGCTGGGCCTGTCGCAAAACGAAAGCCTGGTCGACCTCGGAAGTCCGAGCGAATGACTCAGCGAGGAGGCACTTATGCATAAGTGCCATAAGGTCACAAAGTCCAATAGCCTGATCGCAGCAAGCTATAGATTAACTCTCAATGAACATCGCCTAGTCTTGGCTGCTATTAGTCAGATTGATCCCAGAAAACCGTTACCTCGTCCTATTCGGGTTTGCGCTCATGATTTTGCAGAGTTGTATGATGGGGTTTGGGGAGCAATGGAACAGAAAGTGCACTTAAGCCCTACCAGCGCCGTTCAGAGCCTTCTTCCCAGGCATCGGCTTCGATAAAGCAGTTGCGCATGTCGGCTTCCTGGCTGATCTCGGTCAGCAAGTCATGCACGGTCTTGTCCAGCTCATCGTCGCTCCGATACGGAATGGCCAGTTCGTAGTTGCCCGACTCCAGCCGTTTCATACTGTAGGGCTCCAAGCAGTAGCGCTCGATATTTTCCTTGGCCCGTTTCCGGCCGCGAACGAACTTGCTGTTGTTCACCACCGCCAGGCGCAGCGTGACGGTGGCCACCTGCTCGGCGGCGGGCTCTGCCGGCGACGCGACATTGCGTTGCTGACCTCGCGGCTGGGCGCTCTTCTGGTGTGCGCCGATCTCAACACCACGATGGCGCAGGTAGCTGTACAGCGTGCTCTTGGAGATGTGTAACTTCTCGCCGATGGCGCTGACGCTCAGGCGGCCCTCGCGGTACAGCGTCTCGGCCGCCATGGAGGTGGCCTCGGCCTTGGCTGGGAGGCCCTTGGGACGGCCACCGATCCGGCCCCGCGCCCGCGCGGCCGACAAACCCGCCTGAGTCCGCTCGCGGATCAGCTCGCGCTCGAACTCGGCCAGCGAGGCAAACAGGTTGAACACCAAGCGACCTTGGGCGTGGGTGGTGTCGATTGGGTCATTCAGGCTCTGCAAGCCGACCTTGCGCTCTGCCAGCTCGCCGACCAGCTCGACCAGGTGTTTGAGGGAGCGCCCGAGGCGATCCAGCTTCCAGATCACCACGGTGTCGCCCGCTCGAACATGGGCTAGCAACTTGTCCAACTCCGGCCGGGCGCTTTTCGCGCCGCTGGCGATGTCTTGATAGATGCGTTCGCACCCGGCCTGTTTCAGGGCATCGACCTGGAGGTCGGCGTTCTGATCCCGAGTGCTCACCCGCGCATAACCGATCTTCATCAAAAGTACCGTTTACTCGACTACGTTAGTAATAGTTGAACTTTGATTAAGCGTACCAGTTATTTGAACCGTAGCGCAGGTAGGTTAACCAGCCGATTCCTGTCCACTTAAAGTTCGGCAAAACGAAGGTTTTTTTGAACCATTGCATAGCCCTTTGTGATTGGCGTATAAACACACAAACACCTACTAGCGGGGAACGCCATGAATACGATTCGCTGGAATGTCGCCGTCTCGGCCGACACCGACCAGTCGCTTCGGATGTTTCTGGCCAGCCAGGGCGGTGGCCGGAAAGGCGACCTGTCGCGCTTCATTGAAGAGGCGGTGCGGGCCCACATCCTGGAACTGACGGCCGAACAGGCCAAGGCCGCTAATGCCCATCTGAGCGAGGCAGAGCTGACCGAAGCGGTTGACGAAGCGCTCGACTGGGCACGTAAGCGCTGATGCGGGTCGTGTTGGATACCAACATCCTGTTCAGCGCACTGATCTCGCCGCATGGCGCGCCCGATGCGATCTACCGTGCCTGGCGGGCGGCGCGTTTCGAGGTAGTGACCTCGCGGATGCAGCTCGATGAAATCCGCCGAGCCAGCCGCTACCCCAAGCTCCAGGCCATCCTTCAGCCCGCCAAAGTGGGAGCCATGATCAATAACCTGCAACGGGCTGTGGTACTGGAGCGTCTGACCATCGAGGTCGAAGCCGATGATCCGGATGACTCGTTTCTGCTGGCCATGGCCCTGGCAGGCGATGCGGACTACCTGGTGACCGGTGATCGCCGCGCCGGCCTGCTGCAACGCGGGCACATCGAACGCACGCGGATTGTCACGCCCGCCGTGTTCTGCGCCGAGGTGCTGTGATCGATGCCGGTCGGTTTTCTGACCCAGGAGCAACGCGACGGTTTTGGCCGCTATGTCGATGCCCCCAGTCGTGAGGAGCTGGAACGCTACTTCCACCTGAGCGACGACGACCACAAAATCCTCCTACCGCTGCGCGGCGAGCACAACCGCCTTGGCTACGCCACCCAACTGACCAGCATCCGCTACCTGGGCACTTTTCCCGACGACTTTTCAGCCGTCCCCCAAGAGGTGCTGCAAGCGCTCAGTCGCCAGTTAGGCATTACCGATCCAACTTGTATCCTGGCCTATGCCGAAACCCGCCAACGTCAACGTCATGCCGCCGAGATTCAGGAGCGTTACGGCTATCGGGTGTTTGCTGATTCCAGCGTCGGCTTTCGACTTGCCCGCTGGCTGTATGCGCTCTGTTGGACAGGGACAGATCGTCCTGGCGAGTTGTTCAATCGGGCGACGACCTGGTTGCTGACGCACAAGGTTTTACTGCCCGGCGTCACCGTTCTGGAACGGTTCATCGCCCAACTGCGCAGCCGGGTCGAAGAACGCCTCTGGCTAACCCTTGGCCGCAGTGTGAGCGAGGCGCAACGGCAGCAGCTACAGGACTTGCTGCTGGTCGCCGAAGGCAACCGCAGTTCCCGGCTGGATCAACTGCGCTCCGGCCCGGTGATGGTCAGTGGCCCCGCACTGATTCGGGCGCTGCGCCGGCTTGATGACGTGCGCGGCATCGGCATCGCCTTGCCAGCGGCGGCGCACATCCCGCCCAGCCGTATCGCGGCCCTGGCTCGCTTCGCCAACACCGCCAAGGTCACGGCGATCAACCGGCTGCCGGCGTCGCGGCGGATGGCGACACTGGTGGCGTTCGCCCTGTGCCTGGAGGCCACCGCGCACGACGACGCCCTGGAGGTCCTGGAAGCGCTGTTACGCGACCTGTTCAGCAACGCGGAGAAGGCCGACAAGAAAGCCCGCATGCGCAGCCTGAAAGACCTGGATCGCTCGGCGGCGACGCTCGCCGCCGCGTGCAAGGTCGTGCTGGACAGCTCAATCAGCGATGACAACGTGCGCGCCCGGCTGTTCAACGACCTGCCGAGGGCCTCGCTGGAGAAAGCCCTGGAAGATGTCAATGCGCTGATCCGCCCGGTTGACGATGTGTATTTTCTCGCCCTGGAGGCGCGCTACCGCAGTGTGCGCCGTTTCCTGCCCGACCTGCTCAAGCACATCCGCTTCGGCTTCAGCCCGGCCGGCAAAGGCGTGGTCGCCGGCCTGGATTGGTTGCAGCTGAACCTGCCCCGCCGGAAACCGGAGGATGACGCGCCGCAGGAGATCGTGGCCAAGGCTTGGCAGAAGCACATTACCCGCGAGGATGGCTCCCTCGACATGGGCGCCTATGTGTTCTGCACGCTCGATGCGCTGCGCACGGCCCTGCGCCGGCGCGACGTGTTCGTCTCGCCCAGTTGGCGCTATGCCGACCCGCGTCTCGGCCTGCTCGACGGTGCCGAATGGCTGGCGGCGCGGCCGATCATCTGCCGCTCGCTGGGCCTGACCATTGACGCCGGCACCACCTTGGATGCGCTGAGCGCCGAGTTGGATGCGACCTGGCAGGCGGTCGCGGCCCGCCTACCCGACAACCCCGCGATCCAGCTGAGCGAGAACGCCGAGGGCAAGACCGAGCTCTCGCTCGGCACACTGGACAAGCTGGAGGAGCCGAACTCGCTGCTGCAACTGCGAGCAGCCGTGGCTGATCTGATGCCGCGTGTCGATCTGCCGGAAATCCTCTTGGAAATCGCCGCTCGCACCGGCTTCGCCGAGGCCTTCACCCATGTGTCCGAGCGCAATGCGCGGGCCGACAACCTGGTCACCAGCCTCTGCGCGGTGCTGCTGGGTGGGGCCTGCAACACCGGCCTGGAGCCGCTGATCCGCACCGACAATCAGGCGCTACGCCGCGACCGGCTGTCCTGGGTCAGCCAGAACTATATCCGTGACGACACGCTGTCAGTGGCAAACGCCATTCTGGTGGGGGCGCAGAGCCAACTGGAGCTGGCCCAGGTCTGGGGCGGCGGCGAGGTCGCCTCCGCCGATGGCATGCGCTTCGTGGTACCGGTGCGCACCGTGCATGCTGGCCCCAACCCGAAGTATTTCGGCACCGGCCGGGGCGTCACCTGGTACAACTTGATTTCCGATCAGTTCTCCGGCCTCAACGCCATCACCGTGCCCGGCACCCTGCGCGACAGCCTGGTGCTGCTGGCCGTGGTGCTGGAACAGCAGACCGAGTTGCAGCCGACGCAGATCATGACCGACACCGGGGCCTACAGCGATGTGGTGTTTGGGCTGTTCCGCCTGCTCGGCTACCACTTCAGCCCGCGCCTGGCCGACGTCGGCGGTACCCGTTTCTGGCGCACGCGCCCGGAGGCGGATTACGGCAAACTCAACGGCCTGGCCCGGCAGTCGGTCAAGCTCGATCTGATCGCCGAGCACTGGGACGACCTGCTACGCCTGGCCGGCTCGCTCAAGCTCGGCCGAGTGCCGGCCACCGGCATCATGCGCACCCTGCAAACAGGGGATCGTCCCACCCGCCTGGCCCAGGCGCTGGCTGAGTTCGGTCGCATCGAGAAGACCTTGCACACCCTGACCTACATCGACGACGAGTCCAAGCGCCGCGCCACCCTGACCCAGCTGAACCGGGGCGAAGGCCGCCACAGCCTGGCCCGCGCCGTGTTCCACGGCAAACGCGGCGAGCTGCGCCAGCGCTACCGCGAAGGCCAGGAGGACCAGCTCGGCGCCCTCGGCCTGGTGGTGAACATCATCGTGCTGTGGAACACCCTCTACATGACGGCGGCCGTAGAACGGCTCAGGCAGCACGGCTACCCGGTGCTGGAGGAGGATGTCGCGCGGCTCTCGCCACTGATCCACGAGCACATCAACATGCTGGGCCGTTACTCCTTCGCGGTGCCGGAAGAGGTTACCCGCGGCGAACTGCGGCCGCTGCGCAATCCGGACGACGACCAGTAGGTGTAACGGCCTGGGTTCGAAATCGGCCGGGCACCGCACTCGATGCCACTTCCAGCTCAGACGGATTGCGACTGACGGAGTCCTCGGGCTCACGCTTTCTGCGACCAGCAAGAGCCACTTTTCCGGTGCAGCGCGAATTAGCCGTCCTGACGGGTACTGACCTTTTGTGTGCAGGGGTGATCAGGCTCGGATGCCGCCCTCTTATCTGCTCGCGACATGAAACGCTGATAGCACTCCAGGCCACAGAAGTGCACGACATACTCGGAACCTTCCGGCGTCAGTGCGGCGTCAAGGGGAATGTCCTTGCAGCATTCGCAGCAGCTGATGGTGGAGGTGTTGTTTGTGTTCATGATGGGGGTTCCTCCATCGTCCAAGAAAACCTAGCAACGCTTTCCCCCCGTGACTGAGCGCCGATCGACCTGCAGCCTCCCTGCCCAACTCGGCAGTGGTGGTCGCGCCGTGCTCCGAGCGGGTCACGGTCGCTTCCGAAAGGCCTGCAATGCCGCTCGCAGGAAGAGGATGAAGAAAACCGCCAGCACGAGCGTCGCGAGGCTCCACTGCTCGCTGACGAACGCGCCGGCCGCTGTCCCCGAAAGCAGCAATGCCAGCACCGGCAGATGGCAAGGGCAGGTGAGCGCGGCGAGCACGCCCCAGGTGTAAGCACGCCAGCGGAAGACCTTGCTTGACTCAACGTGATCGGCGTTACGCATAGGCAGAACCTTCGCCGGCGCAATGAGTCAGCCCGGCCAGCTGGGTTGCCACTGCGGCTAAGGCCGCCTGCCGTGCCGTGACTAGCCGGAGCAGGCACTCGACGCAGCCGATCAAGTCGGCGCCATCGTCCGCATCGAGCGCCCGGCAGAGCCGTGCCAATTCGTCGAGCCCGATACCAGACTCGAAGGCGGCGCGCACGAAGCGCAGACGCGCCAGGGACCGCTCATCGAAAATGCCGTAACCGCTCTCCGTGCGCCGCGCGGGGTGCAGCAAGCCACGCAGCACATAGTCGCGCACCACATGCACGCTGACGCCCGCGTCCTCGGCCAGTCTGGATATGGTGTAGGCATTCATCACCGACACTCCCGGTCTTCCCCGCAAACTAGGGCGCTCAGATATTTCCTTCCGGCTAGGCGTTCAGGTAGCCAGATGAGCAATGGCGTAACCCCTAGTGCCAGGAGCAACCACAGCCGGGAGTGATACTCGCCGTTTGGGGCAAACCCATAAGCCAGCAGCGCACCCAGCGCGAGCATCAGGAAATACGGCCCGGTGATGTAGCAGTGAAGGCGGCGACAGCGCGCGGCGTTGACCAGGCAGGCGCCGCCCATCACGAGTAGCGCGGCGCTCGCTGCCAGGAACAACGCAGGGCGTCGATCCGCCAGAACAAGCGCTATGGTCGCCACGACGGCAGGCAGCCCCCATAAGCTGATTACCTGCCAGGTCTTGCGCAGGCTGTCGCGACTGCCGAGATCGCTTGCCGTGTCGTTCATGCTTCAACCTCGCGCGCTCATTACCCGGCGCAGCAGGACAGCTGCTTGACGTCCTTGGCGAAGGTTTGCGCCGCGAGCTTCAGCCCCTCGACCATCGTCAGGTAGGGGAACAACTGGTCGGCCAGTTCCTGCACCGTCATCCGCGCCCGGATGGCGATGGCGGCGGTCTGGATCAGTTCGCCCGCCTCCGGGGCCACCGCCTGCACGCCGATGAGCCGTCCGCTACCTTCCTCGATGACCAGCTTGATGAAACCCCGCGTGTCGAAGTTGGCCAGTGCGCGTGGCACGTTATCCAGGGTCAAGGTGCGGCTGTCGGTCTCGATGCCGGCGTGGTGCGCCTCCGCTTCGCTGTAGCCCACGGTGGCCACCTGCGGATCGGTGAACACCACGGCCGGCATGGCGTCGAGATTGAGCTTCGCCTCGCCGCCGGTCATGTTGAGCGCCGCACGGGTGCCTGCGGCCGCCGCCACGTAGACGAACTGCGGCTGGTCGGTACAGTCGCCGGCCGCATAGATATCCGGGGCACTGGTGCGCATGCCCGAGTCGATCTGGATGGCACCGCGTTCGTCCAGCTTCACGCCGGCGCCTTGCAGATTCATGCCTTGGGTGTTGGGCGTGCGGCCGGTGGCGACGAGTAGTCGGTCGGCATGCAGCTCGCCATGATTGGTGCTCAGGATGAACTCGCCGTCGACGTGGGACACCTGGCTGGCTTGCGTGTGTTCCAGCACTTCGATGCCCTCCATACGGAAGGCTGCCGTCAGCGCTTCACCGATGGCCGGATCTTCGCGGAAGAACAACGTGCTGCGTGCCAGGACCGTGACCTTGCTGCCCAGCCGGGCAAAGGCCTGCGCCAGTTCCACCGCCACCACCGAGGAGCCGATCACGGCGAGCCGCTTAGGAATGGTGTCGCTCGCCAGCGCCTCGTCCGAGGTCCAGTACGGGGTGTCCTTGAGTCCGGGAATCGGTAGAACGGCCGGGCTCGCGCCGGTGGCGATCAGGCAGCGGTCGAAGGCGACGATGCGCTCGCCGCCCTCGGCCAGTTCCACGCTGAGCGTGCGGCCGTCCTGGAAACGGGCGGTGCCGCGTACCAGGGTGATCGCCGGCGTGCTCTCCAGAATGCCTTCGTACTTGGCGTGGCGCAGTTCGTCGACACGACCCTGTTGCTGGGCGAGCAACCGCTCGCGCAGGACGGTCAGGCTCGTGGTGGACAGTCCGGCGTCGAACGGGCTCTCGCGCCGCAGATGGGCCACATGCGCGGCGCGAATCATGATCTTGGAGGGCACGCAGCCAACGTTGACGCAGGTGCCGCCGATGATGCCGCGCTCGATCAGGGTGACGCGCGCACCGCCTTCCACCGCCTTGAGCGCGGCCGCCATGGCGGCGCCACCGCTGCCGATGACCGCCACGTGGAGCCTGTCGCCATCTTTCCCGGCGCCAATGCTGCCGCTCAACCAGCCCCGCGCCTTGTCGAGCAGGCCTGAGCGGGTAGGTGCCGTGGCGTCTTCGAACGCCGCTCGATACCCCAGGGCCTCGACGGCGGCCTGCATCTGTTCACGGCTTACGCCCTCGTCGACCTTCAGTTCGGCCTTCCCGCTGGCGTAGGAAACATCCGCCCGATGCACGCCGGGGATCTTCTCCAAGGCCTCTTTCACATGCTCGACACAGGAGGCGCAGGTCATGCCGACGATTTGTAGTTTGGTCATAGTGTTATTCCTTCATTTTGGCGGAGTCGGACAGGACGTCGGGGAGCAACGGCGGTGGGCGGGCGACACGAGATCCCAGATGGACACCCCAAACATGAGGGCCAGGCCGATATAGAGCAGCCAGCCGCTCCGCCAGCCGTGAGCCAGCATCAAATACACCGCTATCAGCACCAGGGCCGGGCCGATCAGGCCAGGCGCAGCGCGTCGCCACTGCCGGTGACTGAACCCGCCGAGGGCATTGACGAGCAGGGCCAGCCCGGCAAATAACGGCAGCAGCGTGGTGATGAACAGGCCTTCCCACTGGCTCAGAAAGCCCAGACCGATCGCGGCCCCCAGACCGGCAAGGGCGGGGAAACACGAGGCACAGCCTATGGCAGAAATCAGCACGCCAACGGACCCGGCTTTGTCACCGATCCGCGTGAACAAATTGAAAGGGTTTGCCATCGGAATGCCCGCCTACTGCTTGACGCTGGACGGGTAGCCGGCGTCCTCGGTCGCCTTAGTCAGCGCCTGGACATTGGTCTTGGCATCATCGAAGGTGACGATGGCCTCGCGGTTCTCATAGCTCACCTCGGCCTTGGTCACGCCCTCGACCTTGGTCAGCGCCTTCTTCACCGTGATCGGGCAAGCGGCGCAGGTCATGCCCGGCACCGCCAGAGTGACGGTCTGCGTGGCCGCCCAGGCAGGTGCGGCGACTAGGGTGGCGAGGGCGAAGGATGCAAGCAGTTTTTTCATGGCGGACTCCTGATCAGTAGAACAAGGGAAGGATGTAGGGGAAGCCGAGCGCGACCAGCACCAAGGCCGTTACCAGCCCGAACAGCAGCTTGTAGGTGGTGCGTACCTGGGGCACGGCGCAGACCTCACCCGGTTTGCAGACTTGAGCCGGGCGGAAAATGCGTCGCCAGGCGAAGAACAGCGCGACTAACGCCGCACCGATGAAGAGCGGGCGGTAAGGTTCCAGCACGGTCAGGTTGCCGATCCAGGCCCCGCTGAATCCCAGTGCGATCAGAACCAGCGGCCCAAGACAGCAAGTCGAGGCGAGAATCGCCGCAAGCCCCCCGGCGACAAGAGGGGCGCGCCCGTTTGATGGTTCAGACATGCATTTCTCCTTTCGAGCATGTGAGCGATGGTTTAAGGTTACTTCCGTAGTCAAGTACGGAGTCAAGCAGTATGGAAAACACTGTGGAAAGCCTGACCATCGGCGCCTTCGCCAAGGCGGCCGGGGTCAACGTGGAAACCATCCGGTTCTATCAACGCAAGGGGCTGTTGCCCGAACCGGACAAGCCCTACGGCAGCATTCGCCGCTACGGCGAGGCGGACGTGGCCCGGGTGAAATTCGTCAAATCCGCGCAACGACTGGGCTTCAGCCTCGATGAGGTGGCCGGGCTGTTGCGATTGGATGACGGCGCTCACTGCGACGAAGCGCGCGTGCTCGCCGAGCAGAAGCTCGAGGATGTGCGGGGGAAACTCGCGGATCTGCGGCGGATCGAGTCGGTGTTGGCGCGGCTGGTTCACGATTGTTGTGCGAGCCACGGGACGGTTTCCTGTCCGCTGATCGTTTCGCTGCAGGGGGAAAAGGAACTGCGCTGACTCCGCGCGTTAACCGAGGATTTCCCGATGCGTGAGGCACCTCCGGGGTCGGCTTGCGCTTGGCAAAACAGCGGCGCTCATTGAGCGCCGCTGAATGGCCAAAGGAGCACTTGCATAGGCCACAGGTTAGTACTGCATCAGCAGCTCATGTTCTACTTTGCAGGCGGACAGCCGGGCTGCGCCTCGACCCGGCCAGCCGCCGTGGCCCCCAGTTGCTCAATCTTCTTGGCGGTTTCCGCCACCAAGGCCGCCTCAGCCTTGTCGCGCATAGCGGCGATTCGCTCGATTGAACGGTCGCTCCCGCTCTCGGCCCATACGGTGGATGACAGCAGAGTCGCACCAACTATCAGCAGTAGTCTTAGGTATTTCATAACAGCCTCCTCTCGGGTTTTCTACCCACGAGCCGACTCTATCTCCGTAGTTAAGTACGGAATCAAGGAGAGATGGAGATGAAGGTCCTGGATTATGGCGCTGAGAGGAAATGGCAGGGCTTAAGTGCACTTTCTGTTCCGTTGCTCCCCAAACCCCAATCTCGGCTCGCCCGCCGCCCTGCGCTGCAGGTAAATGTAAACACGAGCAAGCTGCATGGATTTCTGGTGATTACCCACAACTCCGACGATACCGGCTACAAAATCCTGCTCCAGGACAAGGGCCACTCGGTACCAGTCAAAACGGTCGACAATGTCATCGTGCGTAAACTTGCCGCCACACTCGTTGAGCTGATCGATGACGGCACCAAGCGTGTCGAAATCCCTTCGCAGGGCCTGGCTACGAATGCTGTCATCGCAGGGGACTACCTGCTCAGTTCTTGAACGTTCCACCTGACCCACCGTTCGCGGTGGGTTTTTTATTGGGCGCTGCAAAGCATTCCCTCAGACCAAGATGAGGGTATACAAATGACCACTACCGTACAGTTCAACCACAGCTACAAGCCTCGCGGCCGCATTGTGTTTCGCCTAACCGGAGGAGGGGAGACGGCACTTGCCGGCGTGCTCCACTTCGACCCTGCCTTTGAAATCGCCGAGGGGGCCAGCTACCTGGCGCGAATCGGCGCCAGTGGGTTTGAGGTGTTCGATACTGTTGTCGACGCTGATCTACCTGCGGACCTGGCGCCCTACAATATCGATTACCACCTGCGTGCTTGCATCTGGCGGAAGCCTGTTGCCGACGGCACCCTAATGGTGAGATTCATCCGACAGTGGGCTGGCTGCCAGAGCTGGCTGGTCTATAGTTGCGCACCAGCGTCACCGATCAGCGCGGGTGCTTATTCGGCGACCGGCCATGCTTGGTTCGATGTGACAAGGTTCGAACTCTCGCCCATCGCTGCACCGGCAGAAGAGGTGGGCCTAACCATGGCACAACTGACGACCATTCCCCCGGTATGGCCCGATTCGGATCGCGTACATCACGCGTTGTGCGCTATCCCTTTAAGCTGGCGCCCAGACTACCTGGCGTATTCGAAACTGCAGGTCGCCCTCGGCCGTGGTGAATTGAGTCGAGAGGAGTTCAAGGCACATGTGCTCAACCACGAGCGGCTGAGGCACCTATGGTCGAATCCTGGTGATGATTACTTAAATTACCTGGTGCACCTCGATGACCTGGGCGGCGTCCAGGAGGTTGGGCCGTACAACAGCCAGCAATTGCTTGAACGCAAGGAGCGGAGCCGTATGGCAATGCTCGCTGCACGCTGAAGGCAACGCTACCGACCGGCCCTTGAGGCCGGTTTTTTTTCGGGCACAAAAAACCGCTGACCTAGGTGGCCAGCGGTGGGGTATTGCGTTGGTACCTCATGCAGCAAGATTGCGCGTCTGGAAAGTCACGTGGTCCATACAGGCAAACAAGCTTTGCGCTTTCTGCTGGAATAGGCACAGGGCGATTTGCTTGAAGTCAGTTTCTTCATCCCTGCTCGGTGTTGATTCGAAGGAGAAGGTGACGGTACCGCCGTATTGGCCTCGGTTGTACAGCACCTCGATGTCAACCAGCGCAACGAGGCGGCCGCCTCGTTTGATGTGCCGTCCCTCGAACTTGTATTGCTGGTGCCGTAACAGGTCACGCCCCATCTCCACGGAGATAGGTTTAATCGTCGCAGCACCATCCTTCAGCAGGGTGATTTCGAAAACCTGCAGTGCCTCCTTCATGTCGAGCGCGCATTCCACAAACTCAGTGAGCTTGGGATGCAGGCCGAGTGAAGCCAGGTGTGTGCCGTTTTCGCGGATGACCCAAACGTATCGACCGCCGACCGTCCCAGTTTTGGTGAGGTGGAGCAGGTCAAACTGGTAAAAGTCTTGTTTGAATCCACGCAGAAGGCAGTCATCAGCCTCAACGATGGCACGCATTTGCTCAAACGCTGGTTGGAATTGCATAGGGTCTCTCCTAGAAAGGCTTTTCATGATGCAAGGAGATGTCCCACAGGCATGTAGAAGGTGGATTGTAGGGCTGTGTGGAGCATCCCCTGAAGTCAGTTAAACAACCAACTACCTGGTGCCCCTCATGAACGATCCAAAAAGCTCCCTACAAGCGGTGGAAAGCCTTCTCAGTGCCGTCAACGCGCACGCCCGAGACCTCAACGACAAAGTATTACCTCCTGATGGGGATAGCTACAACGAGCTCTTGCACTTGGTCACTGATCAGTTGAATGCGATTTTGGGCGCTGCCCAGGGCATCACTGCTGATCCTGCACCTGACACAGCGAGCGCTGTAGCTAAAGCGACTCAGGTGTGTGGTTCTCCTGTTGCCATCGTGCTGGATGCCATCGTCGGCCGGCTCTCCCTAGGCAATCTCCGGTCAATTCTCCAGGCCTATGAGTGCTGCACCCAAGAGCAGCTCAACGGTAACGCAAACTCGCAGCAAATCGCTGGAAAAGCGCTCTCTGCAGCTATTTTGCGGGGTGTCGAGTCGATGGTCGCAAGTGATCGACAACACCTTGAGCTACTGCTGGCGCCGCAAGCGTGAGCAGGTAACCCCACAGCCCGGCATTTGCCGGGTTTTTTTTCGCCCGCAGGATGAGCGTGCTTCACTGCTGGCCCCAGATGAACATGGTGTACAAAGAAAACTAGCCTTATGTTTACGCGTTAAGTATCGATATGCTCTAAGATGCATGACTCAATTGCTGCAAACACACAATGGCGCCGGAGCCTTAGGGAGGGACCCAGCATGTGCAATCGGAATCTGATTGAAGAATGGTCGTGGGATGGATCATCGATCGACGGCATCAAACGCTTTGCTGCCGAGCTCGGAATCGGCCTGCAGAAATTCGTCGAGTCATTCTTCTGCGACGGATGGCCCGAGACAGTTCCAGAGCCGTACCGCGGGGTTGTTAAAGGGCCGATCAGTCGAGATTTCACGCAAGGGGAAAATAGCCTGGCAGGCCACCAAAACTACACCCACATCCTTGCAATCGACCTTGCCGGCGCTGCACTCGTGATGGATATCACCGGCTGCCTGTACACCGATGGGGAAATACAAACCCTGGTCGAGCGCCCAGCGGCAGACGCGCTGGCCAAGGTGGACGAGTACCGTCTCGGAGGGTCTGCATATCGCCCGGAGGTGCGCGAAGCATGAACTACTTGGAACGTGCAGCAGACGACGCAGGCTATCCCAACCTCGACTTTGAAGATATGTATCAGAAGGGCCTCGCGTGCTTTCAGTGGGGCCTACCAAGGCCGTTGGTTCGCCAGGCATTCAAGTACGCATGTGCAGGGTGGACTGAGCGAGACCGCCCGATCTTGATGTGGCATGTCCGTGCATTCGTCTATGGGTTGTCCGGCCGCTGTGACGGGGGAATTCGAAAGCGCCTTGCGCCGGAGGACTACCAATGGCCAGTCCCCCCCGATCCGTCCTGGGAGCTTGTGGTGTGCACCTATCCCGACGGCACTTGTGAGCTTGACCTGGTTCATCCAGTGAGCGGCCGATTCTGGTCCGAGGACAACGGTTTTTTCGAACTCCCCACCGAGAAACGCACGTTGATGAACCCTATGTGGTTCAAGTCCATGGGTTTTGACGTAATGCACATGCAGCCGGCGCTGCAGGTCCGTATAGGCGACCCTAAAAGACCCCATCTGAAGCTGGTGTGATGTAGGGACCAGAGGACCTAATCGCACCCCAGTTCCATTGACCTAGGAGATAACCGCTATGACCGATCAAGTGATGCACATTTTCGCGCCCGACCAGTCCAAGATCACCCCGTTCATTACCAAAGTGGAGATGCTATTGGGCGGGATACCTCAGGTGATGTTCCCTGACGGCACCCTACAGTTCGCTGATCAGGACCAGCGGCCAGTGATTCTATTTTCGCCGCGGTTACCCGAGCCTGAGCTGGAAGAGTTCTGCCGCCTCAACATCAAGATGTACGAGCAGCATTACCAGCAGCACAAGGAAGCCATCGACAATTTTGAGACCCGGCCTATCACGCAGTTTTGGTGATGCCCAGACCGTTGCCAGGCGGGTGGGCTAACCCAGCGGGCCAACTCGCCGTTGCAGCACTCGATCTTCCCAGGTCCATGATCCCCGATCGCGCCATTGCCCGGATTTACCGCTCTGTGTTGCACATCTCCGGTTATACAGCCAACAGGAGATTTCCCAATGCAACATTTTCAAAAAGCAGCAGTGGACCGCACCGATCGTCAAGCGATGATCAGCTTCCTGGCTGGCCATTATCGCTATGACACCATGAACTCTTGGAACCGCGCCACGAGCTACGCTCACTGCGTGAAGATCCATGCCCTTGGCCTGGATCGGGAGCAGACAGAGAAGGCCTTTGAGCTGCTCAATGTCGACTACTGGGATGACTTGTCTCTGGTGATCGAGGACTTCGTCGTGGAAATGAATGGCGAGTTCACCATCAGCAGTAATGGCCGATCGAGCGGGTATCTGGTGCTCATGAAAAGCCAATGGGAATCCACCGGCTATCAGTCCTACTGCAAAAGCTGCTCTCAGCGCAATTACCAAGCCTGTACCGAAGGTAACAATCGCTGCGGTCGCTGTGGCGCCGAGGGTGATGCAGGTCGTTTAAACTTCCAGCATCCACCCAAAACGCTTCGTGTCTCTGGCCAGGCGTTGGACCAGGATGAAGACTTCAACGAATGGTCTCTGGACCAGCTCGCGAACCGAGTAGAGGTCGTCGAGGCATTTGACAATGCTTGTGACAGTATCCGCTCAACCTTCATCGACATGCTGAGCCTGAACGTCGTCGAAGAAACAGTGCTCATTCCGCAGAAACGCTATGTGCTGAAGTCGGCATAGCACCTACGAACGCTCCATCCGCCGCTGGTCTTCGGACTGGCGGTTTTCTTTTGCCCAAAGAAAAGCCCCGACACATGGTCGGGGCGGGTAGAGCGTTATACCTCCTCGGCATCAGCCTCAGGGTCTGCGATCAGCCGCAGCAAATCAGCGACAGGCAGAGAGCAGAGCTGGCGCATGTCGTCGTTCATGTCTTCCAGTCGTTGACGCAGGCCCTGGAGCAACTCGTGGAGCTGCTTTTTCTCCAGAAGGTTGACCGCCATGACCAAGACTCGCCATACCAGCTCGGATTCTTCATCGAGAGTGTCGGTGCGTTTGCGAAGATCCGCGAAGAAATCGAGGATCTCACTGCTGTCCAGGTGGTCGTAGACGCAATCCGGACTCCAGGTGACCTCGGTACCGTAATCAGCCGCGAGCGCAGCCGTGACCTGGTCACGCAGTTGCGGCATCGAGGCCCAGTCCCATACGCCGAGTTGCGCGGCTTTGGTGAGTGTTTCCTGGACGGTGTTCAGCGTTGCAAGCATCTGCGGGAAGAGCAACCGTCGGACTGACTTCGAACCTTCCCAAACAGCTACCTGCAGGGCATTTTGCATGTTGGTTGGAGAGGACCCACGGCGATTAGCTTCCAGCAACAGCTCACGGAGCAAGGCATCGAGCTCGTTCGGCGTGCTGCAGTCGGGTTTGATTGTTGTCGTCTGCAGTAATTGCAGCGTGACCTCGCGGCCGTGAGCATCCAGGCAGTGGAACGTGTCGTCGACCCAGCGGCCAGCCGACAGTGCCTCAGCAGTGATCAGCGTCTCGCAGTTGCTCGACCACAACAGGCGAAGCAGGATGACTGTCGAACCTGATTGCTCGACCTCCGCAGTGCAGCGCGTGGTAAGCCCGGGCAGCGTCAGCTGCACGTGGGAGGCGCTGTGCAGCAGGTTGATGAAGCTGATGAGCGATACGTTGTTCATGGCGAACTCCTGAAAGTAGTTGAACTTGCCCTCAGGGATGCCACACACGCACGAATACCCCCCTCCCTTGTTCTGTGCTCTTGAAGCCGCCGGTCCCTCTCGGCCCGCAAAGCCGGCGCCAGGCACGCCCCCATTCTGTCAGTGAAAAAACCAGGCGAGTACAAATGTTCTCCACTACACTTCACCGACATGCAATTAACAGTCAGAGCAGGCCGACCTAGCTCCCGTCCATCCTGTACCTCCGGAGTCGCCCATGAGCGCTACTGAAGACCTCTTCAAACCTGACAGTCCTTCTTGGAATGAACGGCCTAAGGAGACATTCGACCACTGGATCAGCCAGCAAGCGGGCAGAGGAACCTCAGCCCGCATTCGAATATCGTCCGCGGAGGTCTATCGCTCGCAGTGGGGCCGGTTTGTCGACTGGATTGAGCAAAAGAGCATTAAATTAGACGAAGTGGATGCAAGCGATATTTCAGACTTCCTTGATAGCCTAACCCCTGAGATCGAGAAGAACGAAAAGCGAGTTAACAATAGGCCGCAGCGCGACCGGTACCGCAAGCTAATACAACGAGTGTTGGCCGACCTGTTCAAGGAAAAGGAAGAGCCAGGTTTCCTCAACCCGGCGGCGCAGGCGTTGAGGGCTGAAGGGGTCAAATGGAAGGATGTCGACGGCAACCTGCCTACCAGCTTTCTGCGGCCCCAGGAAGCCGAGCTGCTGGCCAATCACCTGGTGGCGCCGCTGACGGCACAGAACGAGCGGGGGCGGTGGCGCGAGGCGCGGGATCGGGCGATGGTGGGTCTGTGCGTGGGGGCCGGGCTCAAGGTGCAGGACATCGTCGGCCTGACTGTTAATTGCATCACCCCGCAAGCCGCCCCATGGATCACCCTTTCCTATGCGGATTCGAAGTTCGAGCACCGGACCAAGCCGTTTGACTACGCCGCCCGGGCGCTGGCCACCTGGTTGCACATCCGCCAGCAGGCCGGTACCGAGGGCGACCTGGTATTCCCCAGCGACATCACGCCGGTGATCAAGAACGGTCGCAAAATCACCTCGATCAACCCGTCGACGGTGAACCGGATCACCGAGGCCGTGATCGTCGAGTCTGGGGTGAAGGCCATTCGCGATCCTGAGCATCGAGCTAGCCCGCAGACCCTGCGTAATACGTTTGCGGCTGAGCTGTTCGAAAGAGGGGAAACGCCGGCCCTGGTGGCGGAGTGGATGGGCTTTGCACAGCCCGTGTCGGCCGAGAGGCTTTATGAGTCCTGGAAGCTGTGGCGGCAGACCATCAAAGGCACAGAACAAGGGGAGTAAGTGGGCTAGGCAGAGGCGTGACCACCTCCGCCCAAAGGGCAGCAGACGCTTACGCGGACTGAGGAGCCTCGGCCTCCACGTCGCACACGCTGATGTGCACGTGGCCAACGGCAGAGGCATTCAGAGCGATGCGGACTTCGCGGCAAACATCCTCATAGTAGGCGTCCCGCACTTCACGGAAGGCCGAGAACAATGTGAAGAGGCCAATCATAGGAACTAGCAGGTATCGCGCCACCTCAATGATTTTGGTCAACCCCGCAGTGATCTCAGCAGGACTAGCAGACTGCAACGCAAAAAGTGCTCTGGTGACTGCTTCGGGCTCCAACAATGTCGCAAGCAGCACTAAAGCGAAAACGGCCGTTGGCAAGGCTGCAAGGGCTCCGCGCAGGGTTCGAGTCAAGGCGCCCATCACAACGATCAGGGCTTTGACGTACGTCCGAGGATCTCGCCGCACGCGGCTTCGCATCTCCTGGTACTTCTCCATCGAGAGAGAACCCACCCCTACACCGTTGACCTCCACCGTGACTTGCTTCTCGCTCATGCTCATATCCTGTGCTCCTAGTGGGGATTATTGGTCGGCCGCATGGCCAACCTGAGCAGGATAGCATTTAGATACAGTCGGTGTATGTGTTCGTGTTATAGCATCTAGGCCCAGGCCCAGCGGGTGAGACGCGCCTGATTCACGAACGCCAGAAACCACAAGGCCCACTACGAAGTAGCGGGCCTTGTGGTCGCAAGTTCAACCTTTCGGTTGATTTTCCCAGCCTTTCAGGAGATTGGGTCGGTTGAGGCTTGTTCGCCTACATGGGGCCTATTAAACACTGGTTTCGCTGGCAATGCAACATGGAACTATAAAAATATGCGAACGAGCGGTCAGAGCGCCAGAAAGCCCGTAAATACGCCGTTTCCGTTGGGTATCGAGGCCAGAGGGAGTGCCTAACTACCCTCCACTCGACCCGCGAGATACTCACAGTATCGGAATGGACAAACTGAATGCATGCATTCAGAATCATGTGGCGTATAGGTACGAGTTATTGACCGCGCGAGCGCGACTTCCGCCTCAACCCAATAGGGACAACGATGGCCACCATACTCTCACACGACCAGCAGCAACGCCGGGAACACACCGAGCTCATCATGCAGCCTATAAGCCGAGCCAAGCCTCCAACCATCAGCAAAGAGTCGACGCTCTGCGAAGTATTCATCAAAGAGTTCAACCAGATCAAAGGATGGACGTGTTATCCAGAGGCTGCAGGGTTCGATGTGCTGGTGGTCAACGACGACGGCCGCCAGATCGGTGTCCAGGCAAAGCTCTCGCTGAATGCCAAGGTCGCTGAACAGATCCTTCCCAATCAAGGCGACGACTTTTGGGAAAGTCCGGGCCCAGATCACCGCCTGGTCATCGTCAGCAAAATCACCGATGCCAGTGCTGGCATTGCCAAGATGCTCCGTCGGCTTGGAGTCAAAGTACTCTGCCCATATGAGTCATGGACAGCACAAGGCTACGTGCACACGTTCGGACTTGATCATCGGCTCTTTTATGCAGAGGGCAGCGCAGGCTCTGATGAACGTATGTTCGATTGGTGGCCCTCAGTGCGCTGCCGTGTACCGGCCATCGTAACCTCCTTGCCGGCTGGAGTTCCAGCCCCGGTTCGACTCACGCCATGGAAAGAATCGGCACTGAAAGTGGTGGTCCTGATGCGTAAGCAGGGATTCATCACGGCCAAGCAAATCGCATCGTTCGGAATAGGCGTCACCGCATGGACCCAGCCGGCCGGCAGCAAGAGACCCTGGCTCGCTAAAAGCCAAATCCGCGGTCAGTGGGTGGAAACTGAACACATGCCCGGCTTCGACAAGCAGCACCCTGATATGTACGCCAAAGCGCTTGCCGAGTACGAAGCCGAGGCGGCGAAATTACAGCTGATAGCCCCAGCAGCAAACTGAATGACTGATGAGAGAAAGCATGAACTTTGAAACCCGAAAGAAAAAGCTAATGGACATAAGGAGGTGTGCGCTGGACATGCAGAACGGGACCCTTCCACCGTCCATGATGGCAAGCCTTCTCGCCTCTATTTCCACTGCCATCATTGTCGGAGTCATCATGAAACAGGACCCACTTTTGGTAGTAGGCACCAGCCTTGTGGTTGCCCTGCTGGTTTACTTTCGAGCCCCATTTTCTAAGTCGTGGGCCGAGGCTCTTGATAACCGGCTAACCGACTATGAGCCAATCGACCATGAAGCGTACGCCACTTTTCACCATGCGACACGTGAGCGGGGCGGCCTCGATCTTCCTGCGGTGTTCAGTTGGATAGAGCAGGAAATGACTGCTCTCTCCGCTATCACACCGAAAGTCCCAGATTGCGCAGCCCACAAGTTCATCAGCAAGCCAGTCAAGCCAGTGGCCAATGATCGCAGCCAGGAATAGCAGGCTATGAGCGCTCTTAGCTCAAGGCACTTGTCGTTCTAATCAGGTTCACCATAGGCCGGCCTAAGGAACGGCTGCCAATTCTCGGCTCCCTCGATGTCGACGGCCTGGCCCGCAGCGGAAATTTTAAAGCTCAGTTTTCGCTTATCGGCCACCAGAAGCCCCCTGTTTGCTAGTCCTCGGGCAATGCCAAGCACGACCAGGAGAGGAGGGTAATAACTTCGCCCGATCCATGGCTCAAATGGGTCCAAGAATTCGTTTGGCTGCTGTTGCCCCTGGTAAAGAATGCGCAGGGCAGTGAGCGACATCGGCTTGCTGGCAGGGTCAATTTTTGGTTTTTGCATAGGCAAGCCTTTCAGCACTCTGGCGACCCTCCTGCCATCAGTTGTAAGCCTGACATAAAGAGACATGAGATCGCCCAAACCGATCAGCCGGTGATCCGTGTTCAGCAAGCCGCGGCTTTCCAGGGAATGCCACGTTGAGCCGGCGCCATGACCGACCAGTTTCATCTCCGCGAGCGCGTACCGTAACGGGCCATCGTACGTCATTCTTCGGACCCGACCGTCAGGACCATATTCCAGCCACCGCCATTGGCTCGCTGGCGCAGAGCCTGGCCCAGAATTCGCCTGCTCGGCCCGCTGATCTTCGTCATACGCCACCACGAGGTAGGCACGCTGGCGCTCGTTGAGCGACTCAGCGATCTCGGTTATTCGGGTGATCAGCTTTTCCTGGGCCATGATGCTGCTGAAAATTTGGGCACTTCCTTAACTTAAGCACCGCCGCCGAGCTTTGCCTTGCCGGGCGATCGCCGGCCTGGCCGAACGCGTATACACCACTGAATCACAACCACCGTCTCAAACCGGGGCAGCTTTATAGCTCGATGCACACCATCTCCGGAGACCAGGTCACCCGCATAGACCTGCTTTTCCAGGAGATCAGTATGTCCAAGCAAATCCAAGCAAATCAAACTGCAGTTCTGGTCGCTGACCGTGAGCAAGGTACGATCCTCGCCGCACTTCGCCACTACCAGGAGTTCCTCCGAAGTGGGGCGTCAGCTGCTCCGGGCCTGCTTGATATCGCAAGCAATTCCGGTCAGCTCACGCCCCTGTCGACCCAAGAGATCGAAGTGCTGTGCGAGAAAGTAAATTTCGGGTCGACCCTCAAGGAGCTCGAATCGTTCGTCGCCAACGCAAAAGCTAAGTGAAGGGTGGCGGTATGCATCCGATCATTGAAGCCTCGCGGCTTATGAAGGGCGCGCAGATCACGCGGAAAGCAGCGGTACATGCCAATGGGGGGACTATCTTCCTCTGGGAGCTCTCAACTGGTGACACCATTGAGACCATACGTTCAACCCATGGCTTCAGTTCAACCGCGTTGAAGGCCATCCCCTTTATCGATCGCGTCAATTACTACAGCGCCATGCGTGGCACCAAGGTAACTGGTAGCTACCAGCTACAAGCTTAGAAACGCTCCATCCAACCCGGCCATGCGCCGGGTTTTTTCATGTGGGTTTATAGAGAGCTGAGACTCATCTCCCGAGGCAAGTTCAACGCCTTACGGCAAGACAAGTGCCCTGGCACACCTCACATGAAAGGAGCAGGCAATGGCCACTCTCACCGCAGTTCAAGCGAAGAAGAAAATCGATGATCACCTGTTGAAAGGGGCGGGCATCTACGCCTACCACCCGAAGCTGGGATGTCGCTACTTCAAAGCACGTGTGTCAGGCGAAAAGCTGGAGGTCTGGGACGGATTCAGTTGGTTCGAGGTACCTCGCGAGACGAAGTTCAACAACGGCCATGGATCCGCGGGTGACCTGTTCACTTTTTGATTTGCCAGCAAAAAACGCCTTTCAGGAGAAACACATGAACACCCGCACCCCTATCGCGAAAATGGGCAAGAACATCAATGCTGCCGAAGTCGAATTTAAAGTCGCCCGCAGTTTTTACAAAGTAGAAGTCCCTGCCGGTACCCGCTGCTGCTACCTCGCCGGCGGAACCAACGGAGGACGCTGGGTCGTTGACGACCTGTCTTTCCTCAATCCGAACTCTGCCGTGTACCACGATGCGGACCACTACGGGATTCCGGTTCCAGAAACCAACGTAATTGAGGATCCACG
Organism: Pseudomonas sp. NBRC 111133; assembly: GCF_001320605.1. NCBI lineage: Bacteria > Pseudomonadati > Pseudomonadota > Gammaproteobacteria > Pseudomonadales > Pseudomonadaceae > Pseudomonas > Pseudomonas sp. NBRC 111133. The sequence continues at coordinate 23,519 of NZ_BCBJ01000097.1, forward strand.
CCGGACGTGAGTCGGCTGGACTCTTGCGAGTTCTCCAACTCTGCATAACTGCTTCACCCGCCCTCGAATCTATTGGTTCGGGGGTTTTCTTATGCCACCGACTGTTCCCAGGAGCTGGGCGCCGTATGAAGTGCCCCTTCCTCCGCCAGCATCTCGGCGCCTTCGCGCTCGATCGCTCCCGCAGTAGATACCTCAGGCGTTAGCGGCAGCTGGCAATCACCGCACACCAGGTTGAACTGGTCGCCGCCGAGCACAGATTTGTTGCAGCCAGCACATGTGTATTTCGTTCTGGCCCAGACTTTTTTTTGCGCGCTTCGGCGGCCAGCACCAGCAGGCCCGGCCGCACCCGCCAGATTGATGTTCAGCCCCTGATCGTGAAGCTCGCGGATGAGGAGGCTCAGGCCCCCGCCTTCGAGAAGGTAGTGCGACACCTTCTGCCCGATCACTTGGCCACCAGGCAGGCCGGTACTGGACGGCTGCAGACCGATCTCGACCATTTTATCGGCCCAGACCTGGTCGTGGTAGGCCCGCCGCGGGGGCTGTCCGGAGTGCTGCCGGTACTGATGACAGGCTTGATGCGCCAGCGATTCGATCATCTTGCTGCTCGAAAGGTGCGCCCCAACGGCGATTTGGTCCAAGGCCGGGCAGAGCTCCCCGCTCGGAAGAGCGCCAGGCCGGTAATGGCCTTCAGACCCTTGGCGTGTCGAGAATCTGATTTCACAGCCAGGTAATGACCCGGAAAAGAAGCGCTCATTGATTGCCTGATAGGCGTGGTGCAGTTGCTGCAACGGGTGAGATGGCGGCTTTGCGGTATCCATAACTCTCTTTTAATACTCGCTGCGTATAGTCACGAGTTGTCGGTATTGCTAGTATATGGTCACACGTACACATAATTCTACCGGCACCATTTATAAATCTGAGGTAACCGATGAAAAAGCTCGTTGTCGCTATCGCTCTCGCCAGTTGCTCGCTGGCTGCATTCGCCCAGGCCGAGTCGCCTGCACCCGAGGTTGCTCAGGCCCCTGCCGCAGCCACCGCTCCAGCAGCTGCGGCAGCGGCGCCAGCTGCTGACATCGAGATCATGACCGTGCTCAACACGCTCAAGGGCAAATACCCCTCCACCAACTTCACCAACGTAGAGCGGGCGCCGATCGATGGCCTCTACGAAATTACCATGGGCAAGAACATTGCCTACACCGATGCCTCAGGTCGCTACCTGTTGTTCGGCAGCGTTTACGACATGCAGACTCGCAAGGACCTGACGGCACCCAAGCGAGCTGCAGCTGAGAAAATCGACGTTTCGAAGTTTCCGCTGGCAGACGCGTTCACTCGCGTAAAGGGCAACGGCTCCCGCAAGCTCTATCTGTTCTCTGATCCTGACTGCCCGTACTGCAAGAAGCTGGAAACGGAGGTCCTCAGCAAGTTGGACAATGTCACCATTTACACCTTCATGTATCCGCTGGAGTCGCTGCACCCGCAGGCTCGCGCCAAATCTGAATCGGTCTGGTGTCTGCCTGAGGCTGGCCGTGCTGCTGCATGGGAATCCTTGGCGCAAGGCACCCAGCCGCCGGCGAAGAAATGCGATAACCCAATCGAGCGCAACATCGCGCTGGCCGAAAGCATTGGCTTCCAGGGTACTCCCGCCATGGTGAGCGAAGACGGTCGGAAGATGCCGGGGCTGGTATCGGCCGAGCGGCTCGACGCCTGGCTCAACGGCGGTTCCTGATCTCCCGCCAACAGTCTTCTCCACGTGGCCATCTCGATGGCCACGTTGGTTTCTGATCACCTGATCGTCATGAGCCCCGGGCTGGGCATTCTCATTGGAGTTGTGATGAAGCTACGCCGCTTATGCGCATCCGCTTTCCTTACCGCCCTCTACCTCGCGTCATCCACTGTTCATGCCGAAGAGCTCGGCAAGTACGGAAACACCTGGGAGATCCAGGAGCAGGATGCAATCGACATGATCCAAGGTCGGTTGAAAGCGATGGACAAGAAAGGCGAACTCGACAAGTTCTGGAACGACTACCGCGACAAGCAGTTGGCCGGAGCAGAAAACCCCAAGCCGGTACCCGGCATTGGGCCCGTCGTTGAGCCGCAGATCAGGATGTACGACCCGACCTACACGTACCCTGAGACCGTCAAAGATCATCTGGGTAACATCCTGGTGCCGGCGGGCACTCGCATCAACCCGCTGGACCACATCACCCTCAGCAAAGCGATCATCTTCATCGACGCTCGCGACCCGAAGCAGCTGCAGTACGCCAAGAAGCGCACCGATGAGCATCCCCGGGACAAAGTGATATTGGTCGCGGGTTCGTTCCTGAAGCTCAACCGGGAGTGGGGTCGCCCGGTCTACTTCGACCAGATGGGCATCCTCACGAAGAAGTTCGGGATCGAGCGCGTTCCCGCGGTCCTGACCCAAAAGGGCAGGGAACTCCAGATCGAGGAGTTGAAGCTATGAAGAAACTGCTTATGGCCCTGGGCTTTGTGGCAACGGCCCTGCTCAGTACGGTCAGCTCTGCCGATGAAGGCGTGTGCACCGGTAAATTCCCGAACCTGATTTCGGACGTCTGCTGGTCCTGCATGTTCCCGATCAAGCTTTTCGGTTCAACGGAGCTCATTTCCGATGGCCAGGAAGACTTCGACAGCGGGAACAAAAGCGCATTCTGCACGTGCGATAACCCGCCCAAGGTCGGCATTCCCACCTCGTTCTGGGAGTTCGACATGATGACCGACGTTACCACGGTGCCTGGATGCTTCCCCTTGCTCGGTGGGGTGAAAGTCAACGTAGGCGTCAACGCAGATGCATTCGGCTACATCTCTGACGATCAGAGCAGCGGCATCGGCAGCACCCGCGACTCGTTCATGCAGGTCAACTTCTATATCAACCCGGCCATGTATGTGATGGGCGCCATCCTGGACGACACGTGCATGGACAACCGCGGTATCGACGTGCCCTGGATGTCTTTCGCGGACCCAACCCACAACGATGACGAACTCGCCGGCATCCTGACCCCCTACGCGTTCCCCTTCGGGAGCATGCTGGCGATCGGGGCCATGTCCGCCGATGCCGTTGCCGCTGCTACAGGCTTCCCACTGTCCACGATCTTCTGGGCCGCCGGCTCCTACGGTCACATGTACCCGCTGACCGGTCGGAACGAGGCGCACCTGAGCATGGAGCAAACCGCCCGGCTGCAAACCACGCGAATCCTCGCGAAACTCCATGCCGCGGGTACCCAGTGGGCGGCAATGGGAGGTGACGCAATGTGCGGCTACTACCCGCAGATCATCATGGACAAGCGGCAGTACAAGCTGACTCGCCTCTACCCCAAGCCTGAGACCGCAAAAATCGCAGGCAAGTGCTGCTCTCCAATCGGGCGGTCGACAATTCTGACCGAATCGAACACTGAGTTCCCTCTCCCAGGATACAAGGACTTTGGCTATGGCATTTTCCGTAAACGCGACTGCTGCGGCGGCGCTACTCTTAGCAACTAGTTTCTTCGCCGTGCCTGCCGTGTCCCAGCAGCTGGAAATGCCTTCCAACGAAGCTATCCAGAAGATCATGCAGGAGCAGGCGGCATCTCGAAGTGCCGCTCTGAACGGGAAGATTGATCCGGTGAAGCCGGGCACGTTCAAGGCCACGGTACCGGTCATCGACGCCCCAGCGCCCACCAAGACCGAGTCGCTTGACGACGTCATTGCGCGATTCAACGCCGCAAAACAAGGTGCAAAGGGTGGCCACGGCGCGAACGACTTCATCATCTTCGTGTCGTTCTCGATGCCCAAAGACAGGCTTGAGCGGCTGGCGCAACAAGCTCGCGAAACCGGTGCTGTCATGGTCGTGAGAGGGTTCAAGAATGGCTCCCAGATGCAGACCAAACAGGCTGCGCTGGAGGTGAACAAGGCCGGTGTGCCGTGGGAGATCAATCCCAATCTGTTCAAGGCCTTCAAAGTGGAATCGGTACCAACGTTCGTCGTGGCGTCTGCAGAAGCAGAGTCCGTTCTGGACGATGGCTGCTCACCAGATGCCACCTTCACGTCGATCACCGGCGACATCAGCGCAATGTTGGCCCTGGATACCATCCGCCTCCGTGCGCAGCCTGAGATCGCAAAGCTTGCCGAGGCCAGGTTGCAGAAGATCTACAAACAACAAGCCCCTGGCACCGTCCACTGATCACGATCGAGCCCGGCATCGCGCCGGGCTTCTGGTGAAACTATGCAAACTGAACTGACCACCATTGCTTGGGAGCCTGGCTTCCAACTGAACCTGAGCTCCTGGGCTGATTTGGAGATTGCGAAGCGTCGTGGAGAAAGCCCAGGCGAACTATCAGCATGCGCTTTGAATTCCTGCATCTTCTACCTAGGCGCCTATGTCATGACTCGCGACCTGGTCGCACACGTCGAAAAGGGCATCACCTGGAACGCGCAGGTTTATGAGGCATGGAACTATGGCCGCTGCCAAGAAATTCACAAAATCTGCCGAGGGCTTGCACCATCAGATGCCGACGCCCTGTTGCATGCTAGTGGGTATGCGGACGTCAGCCTGGATGAGCTCAGCGACGCCTCGGACGAAGCAGTCCAAGAGGCATGGGCCGCGCTGTACGGCGAGTAATAAAAAACCCGGCCTCAGGAGAGGCCGGGTGCTGTAAAACGTTAATCAGCTTGAGCCAAGCGCCCAGAACCGAATGCCACACGACGGGCCACTGCATTCCATTCCTGCACAGTAACCAGCATGCTGGAGCGGGCCTTCTCGTGACCGTTTACTGTCTGGCGATACTGCAAGCGCACAAAGCCAGGCGTGACACTTGGATACCCTTCGAGCTCATACACGTTACGAAAACCGTCAACATCGATGTTGCTGGCGGTGTAGATCTGCGAGAAGAACATCCTGTAATAACCGGCCTTTGCCAGCATCACAGCAATCTCGCAGAGCAGTTTCAAGCGCATGCAGCACGCGGTGATGAACAGTACGAGTTCAAGCGACAGAGCTTGAGCCTTACGTTTGCAAACATCGGTGTCGATAGTCAGTTTCATGGTCATTCTCCCGGGTTGAGTGGCTAAGCCTTGCGTTTGCCTAGTACCCGGTAATGCACATCACGCGACTACAAATCGGATTATCCCTGTGCGGCCTCCTCACCGCCGAGCGCTTCCATGAGAGCGGGTACGAGCTTTGCCAGCACGCCGGCGTAAGTCAGAAACATCGCGCCGAATGCAGCCTCCTCTTCCTCCTCATCGGGAATCTCTTTGTTCACGTTTTCGAGGAAAACAATGCGCTTGAGTGTCGACTTGTCAGTCAGCACGAAGGACACCTCTTCATTGAACGTCATGGCCAACCGTACGGGGCGCCGACCTTCGAGGAGGTGCTGTCGGATCTCCTCGCGCTCCAGGCTGATCGAGGCGTAGCCCACCTTAGATTTTTCAAGGTCCAGCCCCTGCAGGTTGACCTCACGGTCGACCGTGAATTCGTCGGGGGATTCGTTGTTCATCAACCAGGTGGCCATCGCAGAGGAGGGGTCCATCGAGGTTCGAATCAGTGATGCAGGGATATCGATGGCGTCATGTATTTGAGTGACGACATCATCGGCTTTCGCCGGTGAGCCACAGTCGATGCCGATCAGGCCCGCCGAAGTATCGATCCACACCTTCTCAGTGCTCTGTGACTCGAATGCCCTGGGCAAGAGCTCGATAAACGCCTCTTCCTTCATCGCCTTGAGCTGGTCCCGGCTCGGCTTGTAGCCCTTCTCGGAGAGCATCTTGGCCGCCTTCTTCGCCACGTGTCGCTGCAATACAGGCTCGGGTACCTTCTTTTCTTCAAAGCACAGATTTAGCAGGATCTGCTTCTGCACCTCGAACACGAGGCCACCGCCAACCCGGGGCTCCACCCAACCCTGGGTTTTGATGACGCTACCCGTACAGGGAGTGAATGCCCTTTTTTCCAGACGTTTCGCAAGCTCGGCCGTAGACAAGCTCCAGGGCTCAGTAATCCGGTAGAGGTGAAGGTTCGAAAACATGATGCAACTCACTCCTGGCCGGCTTACCGCCAGCACAATTTGGCGCACGAAAAAGAAACATGTACGCATAATACTGGCAGATTTATAATCATGCACACACCTATCCTGCCAGTGGAAAAACCATGTCTGAATTCGCCCAGGTTGAGCAACGCCTTCTTCAACTCCGTGCAGAGGTCGCTGGACACATGGATGCGTACCACCGACTCGATGCCCCGACGATCCCGGACGGAGAATTCAACCTCCTGTTTCGTGAACTGGAGCAACTGGAAGCTGCGTATCCAGATCTGGCTACCGCTGACTCACCAACGCAGCGGGTCGGTGGCCGGGTTCTGGAAGAGTTCCTCCAAGCACAACACGATGTCCCAATGCTGTCGCTCAAAGACGCCATGAACGAGGAAGAGGCCCGGGCATTTGCAAGCTCTGTGGTGGATGAGCTGTCACAGCCGGCGGACATCGAGTTCACCGCTGAACTGAAGTACGACGGCTTAGCGCTTTCGGCTCGATACTTGGCTGGCGTCCTGGTTCGCGCAGTCACCCGCGGGGATGGAACGACCGGTGAGGATGTAACGGCACAGGCCAAAACCATCCTGAACTTGCCCCTGACCCTACCAGCGGCCACTGATCTGGAGGTTCGTGGCGAGGTTGTCATACTCAATAGCGATTTTAAGATCGTGAATGAGCGCCTCAAGAGCCAGGGCTTGAAGACCCTCGCCAACCCCCGCAACGCCGCCGCCGGCAGCATGCGCCAGCTGGACCCCAAAGTAACTGCGTCCAGGAGACTGTCTTTCTACGCGTATGGCGCCCAAGAGCTCGACGGCACCCCTGCGTTCAAGGCAACCAAACAGTGGAAGATCATTGAGGGCTTGCTGGAGCTCGGATTCAGCATTGCCCCGGAAACGACCGTGGTCCACGGCTGGGATGGCATCAAAGGGTTCTACGATGCGGTGGGTGCGAATCGCCACAACCTCCCAGTAGCCATCGACGGCGTCGTATTCAAGGTCAACTCCCTCGCCGACCAAGAACGCCTTGGCTGGAACAATCGCACCCCCCGATTCGCCATTGCGTCCAAGTACCCAGCAGAGGAGGCCGTCTCCGTCGTCGAAGACATTGTGGTGCAGATCGGCCGAACGGGGCCTGCGACCCCTGTGGCAAAGCTCAAGCCTGTGCGCGTCGGTGGCGTAGTGGTATCCAGCGCCAACCTCCACAACGCCGATCAGATCGAGGCCAAGGGTATCAAGGTCGGTAGCACCGTCATCGTTCGCCGAGCGGGCGATGTGGTACCGGAGATCGTTCGGACAGTGCCCTCGATCGGCGATAAGACCCTCTCCCACTATGTGATGCCGACAGAGTGCCCGTCATGTGGTAGCCCCCTCGTTCGCCTGCAGGGCGCCGTCGAGCTGCATTGCCCAGGTGGCATTAAATGCCCGGCACAGAAGCAGGGCAAGATCGCTCACTTCGCGTCTCGGCTGGGAATGAACATCGACAACCTGGGCGACAAGTCGGTCTCAACTCTGATCGCCGCCGGCCTGATCAGCATGCCTTCCGACTTGTACAGTCTGAACGACAAGGTCATCGCACCGCTCCCCGGGTTTGGGCCGGTCTCAGCGAAGAACCTGGTCGCGGGCATTGAGGGCTCGAAAGCTCCGGACCTTCCGCGATTCATTTTCTCGCTGGGGATCGAGGGTGTCGGCGAGGCCACCAGCAAAGCTCTGGCGGCGCAGTTCGGGTCCTGGTCAGCATTCCGCGCAGCGACTTACGCGCAACTGCTGGCCATCGCGGATGTTGGGGATGGTACCGCCACCAACATCACCCGATTCTTCGAGGATTCTACTCTCGGTGCTGAGGCAGATCGGCTGGCCACGATCACCACACCCAACGACTTCGCTGCCATCGGCGGGGCCTCGCTGAAAGGGAAGGTTGTCGTCCTCACCGGCACTTTTCCAACCCTCAGCAGAGAGGCTGCCAAAGCTCTGGTCGAAGGAGCCGGGGGGAAGGTCTCAAGCAAGGTTTCAAGCAAAACCAGCTTCGTCGTTGCCGGCGAGGCAGCAGGCTCGAAACTCGAAGCCGCCAAGGACCTGGACATCGATGTGTGGGATGAAGCCCGGCTATTGGCCGCCGCCGCGGGCTGAGTATTACAGGCCGGCGTGAAGCATCACAGAGCATTAAGATTTCATCTGGAGAACCAGAAAATGTCAGTAACTAATGGACCATACAAGCGCGATGCTAATGGAGTCGCCTATGAAGTCGACTTTGAGTATGTGCGAGATAACGTCCCGCTCGACTGGTTCTTCGAGCACATGCTCGGTGCGAAAGCGAGACCATCAGCAGGTGCAATTCGGTACAACATCTGTCCAAACCCTGAATGCGGAGCTTCTTCCGTTCACTCGGTGAAGATCAGCGTGAAAAACGGCGGGTGGCTCTGCTACTCGTGCGGTGAGCAAGGTGACGTGGTCGCTGCGGCGGCATTTTACTGGGGGAAATCTCATCGGGAGGCAGGTCTTGACCTGATGGGCGCCGATGTTGAGCTGCTGAAGCACTATGTTCCGCCCAAGCCCATGGACGCGATCCAACGCGATGACAGTGCTCTTGCGCTGGTATTGCAACGCGTCGCCGAAGCTTGCAGTTATCCCTCGAAAGATGCCCTGAAGTACTTTGCTGGCCGGGGTATATCTGAGGATGTAGCCCGGGAAGCTTGCAACCGAGGCATCCTCATCACAATCCCGAACAACCCGATGGAAGCCAAGGGGTTCTTGACTGAAGTCGCAGGGCAGGAACTGATGGTGAAAGCGGGCCTGTGGAACCCCGAAAAAAAGGCGCCAGCCTGTGCATTTCGGCCACTGTGGTTTCGGTCGCAATCGCACTGTGCTGCTGAGTTTAGGCTCATGCGTGAACCCAAAGAAGGGGAGAAGAAGGCCATGCGGTACGGCGGAAAATCTCCTTGGATCTGGGAAGGCTCTGAAAGTGAGTTCATGATCGTCGAAGGTCCGATCGACATGTTATCAGCCGTCGAAATGGGGTCGAAAAGGACGATCTTCGCGCTTCCTGGTTGCGAGAATTGGGAGCCTGAATGGTTCAACATGATGGCCAAGAAGAACGTGCTTCAGGCGCTCGATCCTGATAAGCCGGGCTTCAAGGCTGCAGAGAACCTCAAGCCAGTGCTAGTGGCTCTTGAAGCCAACCTTGGCACCTTCAATCCACCCAACCGGGTCGGCGACTTAAACGAGCAGCTCAAGCACATGCGTGGCCTCCTAAACTAACCCACCAAACCCGGCTCTCGCAGCCGGGTTTTTTTGGCTTGTTACAATGCGACCCCGGGGAGTGTGTCGGTAGATTCATAACGCGTACACATACATCAATACGGGTGATAAAATCACCGCTCAGAGAAGTGGAGCCCCCCTTTTGGACCGTCGAACATTCCTGCAATATGCCCTCGGCTTGGCCGCTTCCTCAACTCCGCTGCTCTCAAGCGCCAGCACCTTCTGGGATCAACCCAGACGTCTCTGGCTGAAGCGTGAGATCAAACCCGGGCAGTGGGAGGAGGTCGACAAGGTCTATTACCAGAACGGTCGACTCGATTGGTCCGGCTATGACCCCGTGTGCCGACTGATGCGCGATGTTCACACGGGCAAGGCTGTGCAGATGAGCCCTGTGCTCCTGGACATCGTCGCAGGAATTCAAGGTTGGTTCAAAATTCACGGGATAACGAAGCCCATCATCGTGCTTTCAGGGTATCGCGAAGAGTCGACCAACAAGAAGGTGGGTGGCAAAAAGCACTCTGCGCACCTAAGAGGTGGCGCTTGCGACCTCACAGTGCCAGGCGTACCGGTAGACTACCTTCGACGACTAGCCCTATATCTTGAGGGCGGCGGCGTGGGCGTTTACCCAGGCCGGAACTTCATTCACGTAGACGATGGAAATTTGAGGGTCTGGCGGGGATAGTACCAGGCTCTCGCTCGATGAAGAGCCTGGCTGCCCCCGATCATGCTTAGAACATGCTGGACCAGGAGATCTGGTTGACGAGGGGCTTGTGAGGGAGCAAGGCCAGGTCCACGGCCCTCAGTGCTGGGTTACGGCCGGTGAGGTACCAGCAATCATTTTGCTGACTCAGCATGTATCGATCACACAGCCGCTCCAAAGCCGAACGATAGGCCTCTGTGACATTGCCGCCGGATGCGAGTGCCAGCAGGTCAGCCGATCGAATGCCAGGCTGCCCCCACGCTACCCGAGCAAGATCGTACCCTTCATCACCGGCCAGGATGAAGATCTCATCCGCAACAGCTTCTGGCACGGGGTCGATCATGAAAGGAAACTCGACCGGGAACACGTACCAGCGACGCCAGAACTCGTAGTGGATCCGCAGACGAATGACGTCCTTGCGAGCTCCAAGCACCTCACAGCACTTATCAAATGCCCAGTCGCCAAGGGTAGGCCCGAACACCCATTGGGCAGCTGTCACATACACATCGGTCGGCAGTTTCTTCGCGAACAAAGCCTCGACGTTGGCCTTAATGATGCGAAACGCGAGACGCGTTACGCCGTCCTCGAAATCCTCTTCATCAAGCCGGCGCAGCTCATCCTTCTTCAGTTTTCGTCTTTGCGCTCCAAGGTTCGATAGATTATTGAGTGCGGCGAGCCCAAGTTCTTCAGCAAAAGGATATGACTCGACCACAGTTTCGTCAGTCCCCAGAAAATCCACTTGAGCATCGTCTGCAGCGTTATCAAGATCGAAGGCGTCAAGACCTTCGAAAAGATTGGCGCTATCAAAGCTCTCAAGCCAGTTACGAACATCGCCAGGATCAGAAAGACCGCCAGAATCGTCAGATAGAAGCTCAGATCCGAAGACATCATTTTCTTCCTCGTTGCCCAGGGGCATATCAGTGAATTCGTTCATTGGCACCACCCTTAAACCGGAACTGTTTGCGTGAATTGATCTGCGCCAGCCATTCGGGCATGCTGGCGCCTGGCCGGCCATCTGATGTCGGCCGCTGTGGCGAACCTCACTTCACCCGGGGTGGCCACACTCGCCCAGGTCACCTGGTGCTCGCCGGAAACAATCGCGTAGTCGGTGGTGCCCATCGACAAGAGTTTTTGCATCACATCCCCTGTGCCCTGGGCTTGCTCAGGCTCCGTAGGCAACAGCTGCGAATAGACCTGCGCTGCCGACTCGGATTGAGGTTTGAACAGAACCAGGTTGCGAGCTCGACTCAGGCAGGCCTCGCGCAGATCCAGAGACTCACGCCCAAGATCGTCGAGCGAACCAGCTGCAACCCATACGCTCATCACCTGCTCAGTCTGTGGCGAGAGCAGCTGCTCGATGCTCGGGTCATTGCAACCACCTGGATCGGTGAACACAGCCAGCGCAGTGGGTGCACCAGGCTCACCGATCGACCGCAGAACAGCATCCGCCAGATTCGAGATCACGATGCGGCGGAGATTGGACGCCGCCTGGCCTCGGCCGATGTAGGGAATTGCGAGATACACGATCTTTCGTGTTACCAGCGCCTCGTGCAGCACGACGTCAGGCTGGTAGCTGTTGAACACTTCACCCGCTCTACCGGCGCCGAGCATGCACATGCTCCCAGCGAGGCCCGAGAAGCGTCCTTTCAGCTTTACCGCACAGATGTCGCCAACATCATCCTGAAAGGCCTTGCAGGCCTGCTGCAGGGCTCCCAGCTGCACTGAACGAGGGTATGCAGTGGCCATGTGTTCGATCAGCGCTGAAATAGCGTCAGGCTTCATCACGAACATACCCAGATCAAGGTACGAGTAGGGCAGGCCAGCGAGCTGCAGCGAGGACACAATCGCCCGAACAAGAGCTGCGGTTGGGGTTGAATCGTGACCTGCCGTCGCATCCTGATCCGCGAGGAAATTCAAGACATGGCTCGCGACCTTGGTAGGAGCTGTGTGCAGCACCGGGTTGTAGGTATGGCTCAAGGCGGGACTACCAGGATTCACGATGAGCAGATCAGCTCCCCGGCCAACTGCAGTGCTGGCGCCGATCATCGCTCCCAAAAGTGATTCATCGACCGATGAGCCGACCACGAAGACCGCAGCGCCGGCTGCAATGCGTCGCTGAATCACCTCCCTGATCAGTTGCCCCTGGCCCTCAGTGCTCTCATCGAGCACAAGGGTATGCCCGGGCACAACATGAGCGCCCTTAGGTTCTACGTTACTCATCTCTCAGCTGCTCCTGTTGTTTCTTCCGCCCACCAGTGGGCAGCCCGCTGCCACCCAGGTACTTGTCACTATTCTTGAAGAAGTCCGCACCCTTAACGGACGGCCTGCGGAAGTGGTTGATTCGAATAGGGCCGATTTCTTTCTGCAGCTTTCTGTCGATGCTGATCATCGGCACCCGGACGTTGAAGATCTGGTCTCCGCCGTACTGGATGATGCATTCCCCCTTACCGAGCGCTTTGAGGTCATCCGGCGAGACCTTGTACTCCTCCTGCTCTCGCTCACCGACCGATATGCCGGCGGCAGCACCGGTGCCACCCTCTGGCGCCACATTGAGAAGGGGGGTGCTACTGCTTTCGTTCTGCGTACCGCTCAATGACTTCGTGATACCGATTTTCATGCCGATGAGGTCTGCACACTCAACGGCCGTGGCCTGGGTACCGATCTTGAAAAAGATCTTGGTCCAGGTGTTACCGATGACCATCTCTTTGAAGTCAGGAGAAACCACATCCAGGTTGGCCAAGGTCTGGGCTGCGGGGAACAGTGCCATCTGCGCGCTGCGCCCCTGTTCAAAGGGGCGTGCTAGCGACTGAACGGCGTAACTGCCCAGCTCATCCATGAAATTGAAATGCGGGGGGTTAGGCCGGTCCTCTTCAGGCAGCGCCTGGATCCACGAGATAGCCGTACGCAGGTCGCCCAGGAACATCTTGCCGAAGTTGGAGGCGGCTTCGTTTTTACCCATCGTCGGGAGAGCGACGTAGATGATCTTCTTCGCCCGGATTGCTTCGAACAGGTCGATCTCGGGGGCGTAGGTGTTCATCACGTCACCGAATTTCCCCGTACCGAACAAGTACATCCGGCCGGCAAGACCGCCGAACGTTTCCTTCATCCGCTTGATGTCAACCACGTTCTCCATGCCCGGCTTTCCGCCGATCTTGTATTGCTCAAGGAACAGGGAGAAGTTCTTGGTCGCCGGGTTGTGAGGCTGGGTCTTCTTGAGCAGGGTTTCCAGTTCCTCGATCGCTTTGTGGTTCATCAACAGGATCGTGAAGTCGATGAAGTTGTAAGCGAGGCCAGCAGCTTGCATTGCCGCTACGAGGGTGGTGATGCCTTGGTTCGCCGACTGTTTGTAGTGGTCAGCGCCAGGGTTATTCTCGGTAGAGGGAATGATGGACAGGATGCGGGCGGCGATCTCATCAGGGTCACCCCTGAGGATGGGGTTGTATGTATTGCTGAGTGATGGGTTACCCGGGTTCAGAATCAACAGATCCTGCTCGCGGCCCGCCCAGACGCAGTACTGGTAGATCGTTTGAATGTCGTCCGCATTCATCTTACCGTCGATGAACGTCAGGCCGCCGCCACGCTGGATCTGCTGGAACATCATCAGTTTGCCCAATACGGTTTTACCTACACCGGACTGGCCCAGGATAAATCCATGCCGCATGAAGTCTTCATCAGGGACACGTACAGGCTGTCCCGTGTCGGTAGTGAAGCCAAGCAGCAAGCCATCTCCGTGCGCCAGATCGGTAGCCGAGCGGATATTGATCTTCGACTCAAGGAGGAGCTGGTTCTTCCAGAAATCAAAGACACGGTTGCCCACGTACGCCGCACCCGCAGCCCCCATGGCGAGGGGGAGGGTGGCCGGCACAGAGCTGAAAAAAGGCGATGTCAGAAGTCCACCAGCACCGATCGAACTCAGTGCCAGGGTGTCTTTGAAGCCACCGATTTTCGAGCGAAGTATCTGATCCATACTCATGGAGGTGAGCCTTAAGCTACGCACAAAAAAACCCGAGCACCATGAGGCGCCCGGGTTGTGGGGGTTAGAGGAAAACGCTCGACTCGGAAGCCTGCGCATTGTCTTTCTCTGCTGCGGGTAAGCGCAGCAGCGGCGATTGCAAAAGCGTTTGGATTTCCATCTGCGACAGGAGCTTGTCCTGCTCGATGGTGGTCCGAACGCCTGGCACGTCCTTTACGGTCTGCCCGGTTTGAGCAATTTGATCCAGCTGATCCTTGTACTTCTGGTACCGAGATTTCTCTGGCGGTTGCGTCGATGTCTGCTGTTGGGTATCTGATTGAACAGTCTCAGCTGCACCTGTTGTGCCTCCAACTGATTCGTTTACCTGACCATGCTGGGCTTCCTCGCGGAGACCCTCGACATATTTGGTGTCATCGAATTTGCCAGTGAAGACATCGGCACTGAAGCCAAGCAACGAAAGGCATTTTGAAGTTGCGTCTGTGAGACTTTTCTTGGCGTGATCCTCATCACTACTGATGATTCCGTAGGAATCTCGCGTGATGTAGGTGGTAGCGCCGAACTGCTTCACTGAACCGCGGAATCCCTGTTGCAGGTACCACAGCTCAACGTACACCTTGTGAATGACTTCTTTACCAACGACCTGGCCATCCACAACGAACGGTTTCCCGTCCACGTACGCTTCACTGATCAGCTCGACACCCCAGCCAAGGCCAAAAGGTCCGAAAACCTCAGTAGCACGCTTGATCTGATAGATGGGCGCGATCGCGGTCCCCTGGAAACCACCCTTGTTGAAGGACTTGGTCTCATCAGGATTGGTCTTCTCAACCTTGTTCCACACCTGCAGGCCAATAGAAGCCGCGGCCTGGCCCTGGCTGGCCCACAGCGATTCGCCGTTGGCCGAGCTTTGGTGGGTTGCTGCGTCTGTTCTGGTTTGCATTTTTGACTCCTACGACTCTGCAAAGAGGGAATACCTAATGCAGGGGTATGAAGCACAGCTGCTGATAAGGTGGTGGGGCTAGACCGCGAAATCGCCAAAAGCGTTTGCAATACGTAACACGTCGCTATATTTTAGGCGCCACAAGAGGACGGTTGCAACAAAAAGCCAACTATCTGTATTATCGCTACGTGTTATTTAGCATTCCAAACCAACGAGTATCCTATGATCACCTTGAACAGAGCCATTCTGCTTGCGTCGCTTGCGCTCTCAGCAAGCACCGCGGGTGCCGTTGATGTGCGACAGGTAGTGGTTCCAGACAGCTACGGCGTTGCGATTGAGCCCGCGCATGCAGGGCACGCGCTTGTTGAATCCATTCGCGACACCCAGAAGAAAGCCGAATCTCCGGTCTGGACGGTGACTGAGCCAGCCAGGCCTCGGGCCCTGATGCCGGCAGAAGAGGCTCTGCTCGATGCAGAAGATGCAAAGATCGCCGAGGAGGCCCGTCACACGCGGACCACGCTCTACTTTGACTTCGACAAGAGCATGCCTACGGGCTGGTGGCCGCTGACCAACGTCATCGCTGACGCACTTCGCGTCGGCAGCACCATCACCCTGATCGGTTATGCGGACGAAGTGGGCGAGGCGATTTACAACCAGCGCCTGTCCGAGAACCGCGCCATCGAAGCTGCGCGTTACCTGGTTCGGCACGGTGTTAAGAAGAAAAACATCAAGGTTTACGGCCGGGGCAAGCGTGACCCTGTATCTAGCTCCGATAGCTCGATGAACCGTCGGGTCGAGGTCGACATCGTTAAAGCTGCGGGGAAACCTCTGTGAAGGAGATCGATATCCCGCGCTACGTTGACAGTCAGACGCAATTACTTTTTTGGGAAATCGATGAGGCTGCGATCTTCATTGGCTGCCTGGGCGCAGGTATCGCACTGGGGGGCTGGGCAACCATCGCTTCCCTCGCCGGCGGCTGGTACGCAGTAAAGCGGTTTAAGCGTTTCAAGAGCGGTGCACTGGACGGCATTCTGCATCACCTCTGCTACGAGGCAGGCGTCATGGGGCTGAATAAACACTACGACGACTCTTCGAAGCGCGACTACTTCTACTAAAGCTTTCGAACGACTTTATTTGTACGCGTTATGTATTCGATAGCGCTTTGAGGCCGCAATGAAGATCAAGAAAATGCAGAACACGATGGAAGGGCTGAAAAGTCTCAGAAACTTCCAGACCTTGTCGATCGCGTGCCTTTCGGTATCGGTCCTGCTGCTCACTTTCAACCAAATGGGGCAGCACGAAACCACACGTTTGGTGCCGCCGAACCTGGACAAGGCCGTGAAGGTTGGCTGGAACAACGCGGACGACGAGTACATCAAGTCCTTTGGCCTTTATGCCTCGACTTTGATGGGCAATGTCACGCCCAAGAACGTGAATTTCATTGCCGACTCTGTTAGCGCCTTCGTTGATCCGAAGATCTACGCAGACGTGCGCAAGAAGATGTTCGTGTTGGCCAACGACCCCGTGTTCGCAACGAATGCTGGTTCTGTGTCCTGGAACGCCACTGACATCAGCTACGAGAAGGAGACGAAGAAGGTTTTCATTCTCGGTTCGATGGAGTCTCGCAGCGCAACCGGCAAGCCCAAACCGGACTACCAAGTGGTCGAGTACGTCATCGAGATGCGTGCGGGCCGCCCTTGGATCACGGGTATGGACCACTACCCAGGCAGCACCCCAAAAACACTCAAGTGGCTTCAGTCTCACCCGCCTAAGCCAGCAGAACCAACCAAGGAGGCGCTTCAGTGAAACGCTCAGCCATTGCTCTAATCGTGCTGGCCACCATCCATGCATCCATCTCATGGGCTGATGGGATGGCGGAAGTAAAATTGCCGCCTGTTCCTACGGCAGCAAAACGAGTCAAACCTGTCGAAGCGCAGCCTCTGCCTGGCTTGGGCGTTATGCCTGGCGCCGAATCTGATTCGCGCACCCAGGTAGTTCGCGTGAGCTCGGACCGTAACGAAGTTATTTACGTTTCGAACATCTTGCCGAACCGGATTTCCACTCCGTTCGCTTCGCCTAAAGCAGTCGACCAGCAACCTGATGATTTGGATATCAGTACGATCGGTCAATCGCTTTATGCGACGATGAAGACGAAGGATAAGCCAGTCGCACTGTACGTGACTGGTTCTAATCCAAACGACCCGGTCATTTCTTTGACCCTGATTCCGAAGGAGCTCCCACAGCAGACCATTACGCTGCAACTGGACAAGCCGATGGTGGAAACTGGCGGTCATGCGTCCGAGAACCATGCGCCCGACAGCAACAACTACACCGATACTATTCGTTACGTGTTGCGAGAAGCAGCTCTCGGCAAAACCCCTGAAGGCTTCAGTGAAGGTCTGTTGCCTGCGTCGGCCGCGAACATTGGCAACGTAATTGCCTATCCAAAAGTTCGTTACTCCGGCCCAGAGTACGATATTTATCGTTACAGCCTGCAAGGAACGTCCAAAACCGACGTCGATCTTGATGAAGGTACGTTCTACAGCGATGGTGTCCGCGCTGTGTCTTTCTTCCCGACAGCCACCCTACGTGCCGGCATGACCACTGATGTGTTCATCGTCTCTGATAAGTCGGCTACGGGGAATTAAGCATGGCTATCAAAGACCAGCTGAAAGATAAGTGGCAAGATCTTAGCCCAGGCGTTCGATCGACAATTGCAATTATTGGCCTTTTAGGCTTCTTGATGATTGTCGGCTCTGTAATTGTTGGCAATGACAAGCCCAAGAACAATACGAAAACCGAAGGCACTTCCGACACCAAGCTGCTCTTGCCTCGTGGAGATAATAATACTCCTGAGCAGATCATGGCTAAATTGGCTTTACAGGACAAACGTTTTAAAGAGATCGGCCAATCGCTCAAGCAGATGGAGCAAGATCGCAAAGATGATCGCCTACGCGCCCTTGAAGAAGAACGACTGCGGGGGCAACGGCCTGACCCTGTTACCCAGGACACGCTTCGCGAGCTGAAGCGCTTGGGTGATCGGATGGACAAACTGGAGCTTAGCAAGGGCGGTACCGCTCCAGCTCTGAATGCTGCGTTGCCAGGCTATGAAAGCGCAGCTGGCACTGGTGAAGCCCTGCAAGAGCCGAAACCGAAGGTAGCAACCCTGCGGGTCACTGGCGGTACCCAAACGGCCCGGAATGAGGCCCCGAAGCAGGCAGAGAAGCCGACCCCGGCGATGCCAGCCGGTTCGTTCTTCGAAGGTGTGCTGCTGAACGGTATGGACGCGCCAACCAGCTCCACAACGCAGAAAAACCCTGTGCCGACGACCATGCGAATCAAGTCTGACGCCGTACTGCCAAACAAGTACAGCGTCGATGTTAAAGAATGTTTTGCGCTCGCTTCTGGCTACGGTGTTCTTTCCAGTGAGCGCGCTATGCTCCGGACAGAATCTTTCTCTTGCGTACGCAAAGACGGAAAGATCATCGAAGGGAAGATGGAAGGTTACATCGTTGGCGAGGACGGGCGGGTCGGTATGCGTGGTCGACTCGTGTCCAAGCAGGGCCAGATGATTGCCAAAACTTTGGTTGCCGGCGGTCTCTCGGGCCTCGCACAGGGCATGACACCACAAACAATCCCGCAGTTGAGCCTGGGTGACAGCAGCACCACTCAAACCCAAAGCGCTGACACATCGACCATTCTGCAAACTGGTGTTGCTAAAGGGTTCTCTACTTCCGCGAATGAAATTGCCAAATTCTACATGGAGATGGCTCGCGAAATGACTCCGGTAGTTGAGATCGACGCCGGCCGCAAAGTTACGATCATGCTGGTGAAAGGGATCGAACTGAAATGATGAAAGGTAATCATATGAAACGTACTGCATTAGTCGCAGCGCTGTTGCCTATTGCTCTTCTGAGTGGTTGTTCGTCCTGGTTGAATACCGCCGGCGATGACGAGTTCTCATGCCCAGGCATGCCGCAAGGCATCATTTGTAAGTCGCCAATGGCTGTTTACAAGTCCACAGAACAGAGCCCAGCGCTGACCGACAGCGATATGCCAATTGGTCAGAAGGCACCGAACGTAAAGTACGGTGACGACATGGGAAAGACTGCCGGCTCTGAGCATAACCTCAAGGTATCCAATGGTGTGCCAGGGCCAGCTGTTGCGGATCTTGCTCGACCGGTTCGAGTTCCAGCCCAAGTCATGCGCATCTGGATCGCTCCGTGGATCGACAGCAAGGACGATTTGCACTTTCCGTCCTACCTCTTTACCGAGATTCAGCCACGCACTTGGTCGTTCGGAAAATCCGAATACTCAGGCCAAGGCATGGTTGTTCCTCACCTTGAGTTAACCGCTGTACCGCCAGTCAATGTTGCCGCCCCTAAATCGGAAAACGTTGCTGCAGAACCAACCAATTACGGACCGCAAGTTACGTCGTCCGCAATCCCATCCACAACTGACATCAATCTGAACTGATAACACTGGGAGCTACACAATGACCGCACAAATCGCACAAATCGAAACCACCGCAGTAGCCGCTGCTCCATTCAAGAAAATCGACAAACGTGCCCTGGTGAGCATGGCTGTGGTCGGTCTGGCTGTCGCCGTCGACGTGACCGCCGGCGCCGACTCCACCTTCACCGAGATCGTCATCAGCCTCGACGGTTGGATGACCGGCTCCCTCGGTAAGGTCTTTGCCCTGGGTGCCCTCGGTACCGGCCTGGCAATCGGCGTGGTCAAGCAATCGGTCATGGCCGTTGTGACCGGCGTAGCCGTAGCGCTCTCTGCAAGCGTTGGCCCAGGCGTACTGACCAACATCTTCACCGCAACGCTGTAACGCCCCTCAAGGCGCACTAGGTCGCTAGTGCGCCTTTTCAACTGGCTCTGCCTGCGGGTTGCCCTCCAGGCCTTCCAAGCCTACTCAACCACCACATATGGCGAACAGTGAAATGGCAGCTTCGAAAGCGACGCTCAAAGGGGATAGAACATCCACCCCTCAAAAAAAACTCAATGTCAGGGCTATCGACCCCGACTCAAAAGTATTCTTTTGCTCCGACGGGAATGAACATTACCTCGGGGCATGTTTTGTATCTGACGCCCTGACAGGCGCCAGCTCCTCGACCGTCGACAAGCTTCAGTCTGCCCTGAGCATGAACTTCGCGGCAGGCACCTACATTCAGATCGCAATGCTTGAAAGCCCCGATGTCGGCGAATACATCGATGCCTATTTGAACAGCAAGCCAGCGCTGAACCCGATTCTCAAGGCTCTCTCACGCCAGCACGCCAACCTGATTAACGGTGGCGTTGATAATCCGCTGGTTCAGCGGAGTGGTGTGATGCTGAATCGTCAGCGCGTCATCGTGACCGTGAAGTTCCCTTGCCGCACCGATAGCCCCGATGACGCAGACATCGCGGCGACGAAAGAATCGGCCGACCGGGTCACGGAAGCGCTCAAAGCAGCGTCGCTGAATCTGTTCCAGCTCGATGCAGTTGGCTATCTGGTGCTCATGCGAATCCTCACGAAGCTGTGGGATGCTCCTCGGTCGCACTACGATGAAGATCAACTGATCAAGGACCAGGTCTACTACCCTGGCGACTCCATCAACTACGATGACCCGTCGACCATCAATTTCAATGACGGCGCCCACTATGCGAAAGCGCTGAGTGTCAAACACTTCCCTCAGAAAACCAGCCTCGCAATCATGAACCACATGATCGGCGACCCGAACGGGCTTTCGAACCAGATCACCGACCCGTACTACATGGTGCTGACCATCCACTACCCTGACCAGGTCGTGAAGAAGGACGAAGTCAAGCAAACGTCCTCGATCATCAACCACCAGGTCTTTGGGCCCACAGCTCACCTGATACCCATCCTCAGCTACAAGAAAAAGGGCATCGACACCCTGGTTCATGAGATCGACGGCAAGGGTGCGATCATCGTTGAGGTGAACTTTACGATTTTCCTGTTCTCGCGTGACAAGCAGCGCCTGAACAAGTTGTCCGCGGGCCTGCAGGCTTACTACACCTCTCTGGCTTTCGAGCTCCGGGAAGACAGGCGCATCCTTGAAGCTCTCTGGAACAACCTGCTGCCACTCAATACGTCCAATGAAGGCGTCAAGAACCTCTATCGCTTCCATACGATGGCAGTGCGACATGCCTGTCAGTTCCTACCGATACTCGGCGAATGGACAGGTAGCGGCATGGGTGGGGCAATGCTGCTGCTCACGCGCCGTGGCCAGCCTGCTTTGGTTGATCTGTACGAGTCGAGTACCAACTACAGCGGGATCATTTTTGCTGAGGCCGGCGCTGGCAAGTCGTTCTTCACACAGAAAATCGCCGCCGACTACCTCGCTGCAGGCGCAAAATTGTGGGTGATCGACGCCGGCCGGAGTTACCTGAAGCTGTGCAAGATGGTTGGTGGCGAATTCATCGAGTTCAAGCCTGAGTCGGATGTATGCCTGAACCCGTTCACGCATGTTGAAGACTTGCACGAGGAAATGGACATCCTCAAAGCCACCATCGCCAAAATGGCCGCACCGGAGGACACGCTTAACGATTACCAGCTGTCCCGTGTCGAGCAGGCCATTACCAGTACCTGGGAGAAGTTCGGCAACGCCGCAAATATCACCGCTGTTGCAGACTGGTTCATCAATCAATCGGATGACGAAGAGTGCCGGCGCTTGGGCCGCCAGCTGTTCCCGTTTGCCGGTGGTCAGTACACCAAATGGTTCGATGGTGAGAACAACCTGGACATGAGCAACGCGTTCATCTGCATGGAGCTGAGCGATCTGAAGGGGCGCCCAGCTCTTCAGCAGGTGGTCCTCCTGCAGTTGATCTCGCGCATCAACCACGACATGTACAAGGCGCAGCTGGGTGAGCGAGGCCGGAAGAAAATCCTCATCGTCGATGAGGCCTGGGAGATGCTCGACGATCCAATGATGGCCAAGGCCATGGTTGCTGCTTACCGCAAAGCGCGGAAAGAAGATGGTGCGGTGCTGGTAGTAACGCAGGCTATTGGCGACGTCTATGCGTCGAAAAACACCGAGGCAATCGCCGCAAACTCGGCCTGGCAGTTCATCCTGCAGCAGAAGTCCGAATCGATCGACTCGGCCATCGACAGCAAGCAGTTCAAGATCGAACCTTACGGGGCTCACATGCTGAAGACGGTACACACCATGCCCGGCAAGTACAGCGAGATTATGGTCAAGCGTAGCGAAACCGATTGGGGCATCGTGCGCCTTGTTGTGGATGAGTTCCACAACGTGACGTTCTCCTCGAAAGGGGCAGCCCGCAACGAGATTCTTGATGATCTTGACCGTGGGGTCGATGCGGTAGAGGCAGTGAACAATTACATGGCCCGCCAGAGCTCTGCGGCGTAATCAGGCCAGCAAGCAGTCAGCACCTGCACCATCACCACCACTGCAATAAAAAGCCCGGCCATGCGCCGGGCTTTTTATTGCGGCAAACTGATACTGTGGTCGTAGTGCTACGTGTTATGATTGCAAAAATAACTGCGCATTGAGCGCTACCTCTTTCCACCGCTACTAGGGAACGCCACGATGACTGATACAGCGAATAGCCAACAACAACAGCCAGGGGAGCAAATCCGCCCTGATGATGACCAGGTAAGGACTAAGCCAGCACAGGGTGGCAAAGCCCAGCAAGCACCTGCAGGGGTTTCCTTTCTGACATGCGCCTTCGTGGCTCTCGCTGTATCCGGCTTCACCAGCTTCATGGCTTATCACTTCGCCGGGCAGAACCTCAGTTCGGGAGCACAGGTAGTGCTGGTTGATGGCACCAAGCTCGCCAATGCGCAGATGAAGCGTACTCTCGATAAGGCCGGCTTAAGCCCTGAGCAAGCGCAAGCCGACGGCCTTGCATTCGTGACAGAACTTCAAAATGTACTGAAGGGGTACACAGATTCAGGGGTGCTGGTGATCAACTCATCGGTAGCCCTAAACGCACCCGCGGGGCTGAACGTTACCGGCCAGGTTGCACAGCACCTTGGCCTTGAGCTGGAGTGATCGCATGAACTCTAAAGCACTGGCGTCTCGACTGGTGTCCCCGCTCAAAACCCTTCGGACAGACAAAGCACGGCTTCGATTTCTTCGAAACTCGCTCATAGGTATCGCCGCTGCGTTCATCGTTGCAATTGCGGCCGTTACGACGTTTCGCCAGGACTACCGGATCGGTGTTGATCTTGCGTCAGTCCGTTGCCTGCCCTGGCGCCTGTACATGATCACTTATGGCCAGCCTGCTGACCTCAAACGGGGTGATTTCGTCGCATTCGTGCCGAAAGGCGGCCTCATGGGCGAGCACTTCGAAGGGAAGACCGTTGGAAAGATGGTCGCAGGCCTCCCGGGTGACAAGCTGGTCGTGAAGAACAACGTCGCCTACATCGGCGATCGACTGATCGGTGAGCTGGACCTTATCGAAAAGCTGGGCAAGAAGTCCGGCGATTTCGACCGTGTCATGACAGTACCGGCCGGCAAGATTCTGGTCATTGGGACTGAGCCAAGGAGCTATGACGGCCGCTACTGGGGCTTCCTAGATTCGAAGCTGATCATTGGCAAGGTAGGGCCCATCATCTGATGAAAGCTCCATTCGAACGACTCAAGCGTATGCGTACGCGTGAAGGATTACTAAAAAACATTCTAGTATCGGCGCTATTGTCTATCGCCGCCTTGCCCAGTGTTGTCTATGCGGATGTCGACAGCGGATCTCCGAGGTTCATCGAGCGCAAAGCTGAGGGGTGGTTTTTCTACAAAGATCCAAAAGAGACTGCACCGCCTCCGCCATTAATCCGTCAAGAGCCCAAAGCTCCCAGCGAAAAACCTGACTCCAAAGAACCGACAGTTCACCCGTTTTCTGTTTCGTGGCTGCGCGAAAACATGCCGAAGCTGTTGGACGCCGCGATCGACGACCCTAGCAAGGAAAACGTTGAGGCGTATCTCTACGCGCAGCGCGTGGCCATGGACAAGTCCCAGCGCTATGCAGAGATGACAACCCGTGTTGTGGCCGCCGATCCATTCCTGGACGAGAACAACCGAGTCCCTATCGCAACTTACACGAAACCATTCTTCCTGAGGAATGCTCAGGCCGGTGTAACTGAGGCACTAAAACATGTCGCGACCGTGGGCGGCTTGTGGGTTTTCTTCGATTCGAAGTGTGAATTCTGCCGACCTCAAGTGAACACCGTTCAGAAACTGGCCAAGGAGTATGGATTTGTCACGAAATTCATTTCCATGGATGGCAAACCTCTACCGAATGTAACGGAATTTGAGAAAAACACCGGGCAAGCGAGCATTCTGAACCTGCGCATCACGCCAACTACAGTTCTCGTTGTTCCTCCGAACAACTACTACATCGTATCGCAAGGGATGATGGCCCAAGACCAGCTCGCAGAGCGGATCATCATTGCAGCTGACAGCAACAATCTATTGCCGAAAGACATTGCACAGAAAATCAATACATATGATCGAGGCGTCTTGACCAACGAAGACACTCAAAAGGGTGCGAGTGATGATCCAAAGCAGTGGGTTAAATACCTGAAGGACAAACTGGAAGGCCGCTACGAAGGGGGGCAACAATAATGCGGAATATATTGAAACAGCTGGTATCGTTATTACTGGTGGCAACACTTACCATGGTTTCAGCACCTGCATCAGCTGGACTTGCTGATGCGCTTGACGGCATGTTCATGTCGAACAGCACCAGCGCGGGCGCCTTCACAAGCCAAAGCCGCGGCGGCATGGTAGGCGGTGGCGCAGCCCTTCGAAGCCCGGTTCGTAACATTAACCTGGTTGCTTTCGACCCGCCTCGATTCTCGGCCGGTTGCGGCGGGATTGATATGTTCGCGGGGTCATTCTCGTTCATCAACGCAGACGCCCTGGTTGCATTGTTCCGCCAAATCGCAGCGAACGCTGTTGGGGTTGCGTTCAAAGCCGCCATTGACGCTATCAACCCGGCTCTGGGCAAGCTGATGCAGGACTTCCAGAATAAGCTGCAAGCCCTGAACCAGATGATGAAGAACACATGCGCTGTGGCGAACTCCATCGTCAAGTCGTTCACAGATCCATCAGCTCGAAAAGAGATGGTTGACCAGGCATCGACGGCGGCCTCGGCAGCAACTGGCTCCTTCTCTGATCTGTTCGCTGGTTTGACAGATCTATTCAGCTCTCCGAACAGCAGTTCTGACAAAGGCACCAATGACGGAAGCTGCGAGGAGTGCGGCAACCCTGTTTGGAAAGCCCTTACCGACACCTCATCAGGCCAATACCTGGGTAACCCCGACACTGGCGAAGCTGACAGCAATCTCGCTAACGAAGTTGTGATGAGCATGATTGGCGCAGTAGTTATGACTGCGCCGGACAGCTCCTCGAAAAACTCTGACGGTTCTGAAAAGCCTAAGGTTGGTCAAATTTATAGCCCAACCTTGACACTGATGAATTTCAAAAACGGCTCAAGCTCCAACAGTACGCCGCTTAAACTCCTGCATTGCGACAACGGGTACGACCGCAACAAGTGCACTAGCATCAACCCCAATAAGACATTGAGCTTTGATGGCACCTTGGGCTACACCAACAAAATGCTGTTCGGCTACGCACAAGGCGCGACAAGTGGTACAGCTAGCACTTCGATTGTAGGCAAGCTTACAAACTGCACCAGTAACTCTTGCGACTTCACTGCAGCACAAAAAC
The DNA here is from genome assembly GCF_001320605.1 of Pseudomonas sp. NBRC 111133. Taxonomy (NCBI): domain Bacteria; kingdom Pseudomonadati; phylum Pseudomonadota; class Gammaproteobacteria; order Pseudomonadales; family Pseudomonadaceae; genus Pseudomonas; species Pseudomonas sp. NBRC 111133. The sequence goes on from NZ_BCBJ01000097.1 coordinate 49,100, forward strand.
AGTTCATCAACTCTGTCAAAACACCTGCGCTTGCCTTGATTAGAAAGGTACAGCAATTCCCTGGGGCAATTCAGGGTGTTGCGGAACAAATGGCGCCAATCATCGCAAATGAACTGGCCCTGAAATATGGTGAGGCTGCTCTGTATGCAGCGAACCAGACATTCAACGGAGTTAAAGGCATCAAACCTGACTTTGTTGACCAGAACATTAACAAGCTCGTTCAGGAGCTCGCAGCCATCAGGGCGGAGGACGCAAACTTCCAACCAAGGGTTGTTGCTACCGAGCAGTGGATTAAGATGATTTTAACCAGCAACCCAGCGATCTTTGTTAAGCCGGGCCTCTAGGGATATATTATGGACTTCACTGTATTTGTACTAGGTGATGTTTCGACTTTTTACAATACGCTCAACAGCGTAGCGATGATATTCAACGCCAAGGGTTTCATGACTGGCGTGTACCTCGTTGGTGGGTTCATTGCGCTGATCTCAGGAATTATGTTTGTAATTCAGAAAGGCGCTTCGGAACAGTTCATCCCTGCAAACGGACCTGTGGGTGGCCTGTTTGGCTTCGCCATGATGGTTGCGTGTTGCACCATTAAGGCCGATGTGAAGATCGAGGATATCTACACAGGGACGGTCAACAAGGTTGATAACGTCCCCCTTGTAATCGCGGCACCAGCCAGCTTGTTCACAACGACAATGTACGGACTGTTTGAAAAAATCAACACAGCCTACCAAAGCACCTCAGGGAGTTACATGGCCGTCACTCAGAATGGCTTTGTCACTCCGTTGAAACTGCTTCTTACACTGCGCAAGGGTGTGGAGAATGTTGACCCGTACCTTGTGGCCAGCTTGAAACAATACATTATCGACTGTGTTCCTGGCTCAACGACATTCAGCATTGCGGATTTCCAAAAATCCACAAATATTGTTTCTTATGTATTAGGCCATTCCCGCGGCACGGGCCTTACCACCTATTGGGATAACGTCAATATTGGAGGCTCCGCTCTTTCTTGCCAGGAAGCACAGACCAAGATAGCACTCAAGGTTGATGCGTTCCCATCCTCCGCAGCCGCGAAACAAATGATCAATGCCGGCATGAAGGTTAAGAGCCCTTCGGGCAGTGCTTACACGCCTGACGATGTTAGTGCTGCAATTACCAACCTGGTGCCTTCGCTGTGGTCTGCCGCTCAAAGCGCTGATGATTTCATGGTGAACGCGCTGTTCTACAACTCTGTAGTAGGGACATACAACTGTCTAGATAGCGTTTCCGATCAAAACAGCTTCAATCTTTGTATGACATCGTTGACTCAGCAAGACGAGCAGTTCCGCTCCGATGCTGCGGCGTCTGGCAGTTTCTTTGCAAAGATCATGACACCGACAATGGTCTTCCTTCAGATTCTCTTCTTCGGCTTCGCGCCCATCGTCATCATTTACAGCCTGTTTAAAGGGGCTGGATCGCTGATGATGTATGTAAAGTTTCTGGGGTTCGGGATATGGACTACTTCCTGGCTGCCATTTTCCGCTGTGATTCAGATGTACATCCAAAACGATGTCGCAGAGAAACTGACTGAGTTCACAGAAGCTGGCCTAGTACCGAGCAACATGAAGGCGGTCTATTACGATGTTCTTGCAACTAGGCTGGGTATCGCATCGGATATGCTGGCCGCCACACCACTCATTTCTGCAGCAATGCTTGGCTTGACTGCTTACGGCATGGTAAGCCTTGCCAGCCGCTGGTCGGGGCGCGACCACAATGACGAGAAACTTCAGTCTCCTGATCTTGTAAAAAATGGGGCACATGTCGATGTGGCAAGCCGTAACCAGTACCAGTCAGAACATTCCGGCAGTGTAAATAACGGTCTGTCACTCAATGGCGCCAACTGGAACACGGCGGATCTAAAAAACACGCTAAGCACTTCCACCCAGAGTGCCTTCGGTTCCGACCATTCTAAGCGCAGCGAGAGCTCCTCAGCTGTCGAGGCCTCACTGCGCCAAATGTCCTCCTACAAATCCGGTGACAGCTGGACAGATCAGCGCATGCAATCGCTCGATCGCCAGCACAGCAATATTTCCCAGCAGGCGATGAAGCTGGGGGATAGCATTGGTCAGGCCTTGGGGTTCACTGGGAAGGAGATGAATTCCTTCAAAGAGGCGTTCGACGCGAAGGTGGGTTTCAGCGGTATCTTCGGCGGTGTTTCTGCTGGCATTCAGAACGCCACTGGGAAAGATATGACCAAGTCTCAGGCCTCAACCATTGCATCCCAGTTTGGTTCAGAGATCTCCAAAAATGAAAGTGACATGTCCGGGTGGAAGGCCTCAGTTGCTGATACGTTCTCTCATAGCACTGGCAGAGAAGCCGCAACTGAAAACGCCTTGGGTCGACGTCTGAGTGCAACCACCGCCGACACCCAATCGTCGTTCAATCGCTTCCAGCAAGCTACATCAGCGGAGGCCGGCGTTTCCGCAAACGCGAAGATCAGTGAGGAGACCACCGGCGGGAATCTCACCCGATCGCAGCAGGGGATGCAGGCGCTCAATCAGGCAATCGCCGGGCTCAGCGATTCGCAGCGCAGTGAATTCAACAAGAAATTCCCCGAGCTTGAAACCCGCTATGCCCAGCAATCCACTGGCATGGTTGGCGCTCGTGAGTCAGCCCAGCTGTGGGCCCTCAAGTCCATTGGGGCGGACACAGAGTTCGCGAATGTCATTTCGGCTATGACTGGAAACGTTGTGGGTGGGCCGAGCGAAGGTGATGCGGCCAAATTCCAAGGCGTAGGTGGGCGAGCAGCCCAGGTCAGTGACAACCCAGCCGGTCAGGTTTCTCGCGCTAACATCGGCAACCCGTCGACCAATGTTCCCGGGGTCAATCCGAATCAGGTCGGCCCTACTGGTGCTCCACAACCACAAGAGCTCAGGGAAGTCGCATCTGGAATGGATCCATACCGTTCCTACGAGGACCGCGAGACCTATGTATCGTCGCAAATGCCAAGCAGCCATGCCAAAGCTCAAGAGCAGATGCGGGCGGGTAAAACAGCACTCGAAAATGCGGACACTACCCTTTCCCCTGAGCAGATCCGCGACACAATGTCGGTCAAGCCAATCACGAACACCATGGTCGGCGTAGGCCAGGCCGAGCAGCAATGGGAGCAAGAAAACCCTAAAACTGCGATGGCCGTTACGGCAGCGACTATGTTTGTGCCAGGCGCAGGATGGGGTGGAGCAGCTATCAAAGGGACTCAAGCGACAAGAGCGGTTCTGGCAGCACGCAGCGCTGAAACTGCCTTGAAAGCAGCTGAAGCCGGTACCGAAGTTGCTCAGGCTGCACGCGTGGTCAATGCAGCTGGGCACGAGGTACCTGCGCTGCTTCGTGGCCAAGGCCAGGCTTCGCGGGTCGTGAACGCCGAACATGTGGCAGAAGCTGCTGAAACTGCGAAAGCCGCTGCAGCTACTGCGAAGACTGCTGGCCGCGAGGCCGCAGCCGCCACCAAGCTTGCTGGCAACGTTTCGGTTGTTCCAGGGATGATGATCGCTTCCGATCACATGGCAGACAACTACAATGCTGATGTGGCCGCCAACGGCAAGCCTGAGCGCTTTGAGCCCGGCTCAAGTGTGCGCTCAATGCTCCAGAGTGATGGCGCCACACCTGGCCCTCAAGCACAGAGTGGTCAGCCGCTTGTGACCCCAATGCCGGCGCGCGCCGACGCTCTTGCTCCCCTGGGCGGACACGCAGGCAACTTGATGGCTGCCCCGGGCGAAAATACGCAAGCTGCAGCCCATGGCCAGCCACTGGTCACACCAATTAATGCAAACGCTGAAGCGCCTGCCCCAGCACCAGCTCCAATACGACAGGAGGCGCCCCATGCACAGAGCAGTCAGCCTGTAGCAGCGGCAGCGCTCGCCGGGGGGGAGGGCAACGCACCGATCCGCCAAGACGCTGCACCTGTTCAAGCCAGCCAGCCCGTGGCGGCCGCAGCGCTGACCAGCGCCGAGGCACAGGCACCAATCCGTCAGGACGCTGCACCTGTACAAGCCAGCCAGCCCGTCGCGGCCGCAGCGCTGACCGGCGTCGAGGCTGCACCGATCACAGGTCACGCAGGGGAGCTTAGAGCGGCCCCAGGTGAGGGGCTCATGACCGCGGGGACTAGTCAGAACCTGATGGAGCCCATTGGTCACGCGTCCACCGCCGCTCACACCGGTCAACTCCATATGGGTTCGCAACCAGCCATGGCCGAGTCCCACACTGAACTACAAGCGGGCGAAATGATGACGGCATCGGGTGCTGGTTTGATGACTGCTGGTGCCCAATCGCAGGCTAGCGCTGGGCTCTCAGCAGGTGAGCCACAACTGTCCGGCTCAGATAATGGGTCAGGTAGCCCATACGGTGAAGGCATGATGGGAGCTGCGGATGCTTACGAGTCGCCGTTCAGTGGAGGAGGGAAGCCGGCACCCGTTACGCGAGTGATGACCCTGGAAAACACCGTTGTTACCCCGGAAGACAAGGGTGATGACGACGCCAAGCCGCCGACGACGAGAGGGGGCAAAAGCTAACTACAGCTGAAAAAGAAAGCCCGACTATGCCGGGCTTTCTTTTTTGTAACGCTGCCCGCCTTCGGACTGTACAGCTCTTCTTTGTAGATAGGATCCCTGGCACCGGGCTGGCCGCCAAAATGCAAAACCCCCGTGGGTACGGGGGTTTCCTGTTTTGACAATCTTTCCTGGCAGAACCAACCGTGGGCTGGGTTATTGCTCCAGCATCACCTTGGAAATCATGCCGTTGGCCAGGTTCATGTAGAGCGCACTATCGCCGGAAACATCGTCAGGTGTGATCACGTACTTCCCATTGATGACCATGGAAGGTGTGGCATCAACTCCATATGTGAGGAGCTTGGCAAAAGCCTTCTCCAGCCGCTGCTGAGTGACGTTGTGCCAGGCTTCGTTGAACCCCTGAACGTTCGAGATCGCTACAGCTTTCGTCCATGTATCAGGGCTCTCCATCGGCATGCCATTCTGCTGGATCAACGTATAGGCCGCCGACATGAATGCGTCGAGTCGGGCTGGATCTGCATCCTGGACAGCAAAAAATGCACGAGCAGCAATGTAATTGGCTTTGTCGGGGACCGCTACGGGAAGGAACTCAGCGGACCAGCCAGGCGGCATCGTTTTGGCCCACCGAGCCAAGGTCTGATCGTATGAAGCACAGACTGGACACGCAAAGGAAAAGAACACGATGACCTTGTGACTGTCTTCAGCCTGGGCCGCAACCTCTCTATACGGCAGCGACGGCAGCGACTCCTGTGCTAAGGAGAGGACTGGAGTTGCCAGCAGGGCTGCCATAGCCATCCGCGCAATAAACTTCTTCATATAAACTTTCCTTGCTGATGAGGTTCTGCTCGATGAGCATGTCGAAGATTGACTCTTGATTTCGCTCAGTGCGCCACAGCTCGACAGTATCCTTCAGTGCCCTGAAGTTGATTTTCCGGGTCGCGGCCAACTCATTCAAAAATTCCACCGCCCCCTCGGTGTAACCAAGAGCGTTCACCACGTCATCTTGTGACACAAGCGCCAGATCAATGAGGGCTTGCCCGAACTTTTTGACCTTGCCTTCAATCGTACACCGCAGCTGAAGTTCAGCTGCCTGATTTGCCTGCGTAAAGGTAATGAGGCCCTGAGCGATTAGAACATCACCGATGCGCCTAACCGCTGGCTTCACAGAATCATCTTTAATTAAGGTCCGTACCCGTCCCAAGGTTGTCAAGCCATCAGTTACCATCCGCACAGCGGATTGGCCTAATGTGTCGAATTGGCTCTGCCGTGCAGCAGCGTTCAACACAGCCATCTCTCCACCGCCACCGATAATGGCTGCACGCACTGATCTGTCTGATCTAATAAGCTCAATGATGGGGCATTTACCTGAAAACGAATCTTTCGAAGGCGCAA
>NZ_BCBJ01000098.1:0-14063 GCF_001320605.1 Pseudomonas sp. NBRC 111133
ATATTGCCTGTGACAGGCGGCAGCCCATTCTTTTTCAACCACATGCGCTCTACGTCATTAATAGGTAGCCATTCGTGTTCTATATCAGTCCGAAGAGTCTGCACAAGTCGCTGAGCAATCACACCAATGAGTACAGACGCAAGTGTTTGGGCATCGACCCCAAGATCAACGATGCGAGGTACAGCTTGTGCTGCACTATTGGAGTGCAATGTGGCAAAGACCAAGTGGCCGGTGTTTGCAGCCTGAATGGCAATCTGTGCGGTTTCCTGGTCACGAATCTCACCAATCAGAATAACGTCCGGATCCTGACGCAACAGGGCCCGTAGACCCAATGCGAAACTGAGCTGGGGCGTTACGTTGATTTGGACAAAGCCCTTAACTACATACTCAACCGGATGCTCGATAGTACAGATGTTGAGCGTACCGTCGTTGATGGCATTGAGTGCTGCGTACAGTGTCGTGGTTTTACCTGAGCCGGTTGGGCCGGTGACAAGGATCAGCCCTTGAGGTTCGTTGATCATCTCGCGGAATGCGTGCTCGACCAGAGGCGGCATTCGAATTCGGTCAAGGCTCATCGACGCGTTTTCTTGGTCGAGCAACCGGCATACGATTTTTTGCCCATTGTGACTTGGAACCAAGCTCACACGGACCTCCAACTCCAGTCCCGGGTATCGCAATCCGATACGACCATCGAGGGGGATTTGATGCTGCGAGAGGTCCATGGTGGCCCGCGATCGAATTTTCGTATCGATCATTTTTCCCATAGCAGGCTCTACAGTTTCAAAATGCCTCAGCTGACCGTCTTGCCGTAGCTGAATATGCACGTGACCTTGAACCCACTGGAAGTGAATGTCCGGGACTTTATTCTCGGCGGCCATCCTGAACAAGTCGTTCAAATAGGTTGCCGCCGGTTTATCTGCCGGGGAGTTGTAAATAAAAAGATCTGGTTCCTTTGCCACAGTCAGCTCCTATTTAGCCTGGCCGGTAGTGCAGTTGAGTTCTGGGCCATAGAACAAGCGCGAAATGAAACTTTGCACGGATTTATCAGCCGCAATGCTCCAAATCAACAAGTCAATACGCGAATCTGTACTAAGGTAGTTCGTACCTGCCCAACGAACTGCATCAAAAACAACTCGGACCGGTAAAGCGCCACGCTCGACGCGTTCACACGGTTCCTCCGGGGATACCGTGTACAAAATCCAGCCAAATAGAAGAACAGCAAAAAAACTGCTGAATAGCTGTTTCATTTACAAACCACCGTAGTTATTCATGACTTTCTGAATGTAAATCCGCTGACTTTTCTCATTAGGGCTGTTGTATGCGCCAACCGCTTTCCAAACATGGCCGTGTGAAGCGATGTTACTTGCTAGGATCCAGGCGCCGACATTCGCGCTAACACAGCGATCTAACAGCTCCTTCTCACCAATACCGTATTTCGATAGCTTTGGAAGCCAAGAGGAATTGATCTGCATCAATCCGATATCCCAGGTCCCATCGCTATTTTTTTGGCTCACTACGTCTGCTTTGCCCGGTCGGTTCTCGGTGACCTGAATGGCGCGGAGTAGCTTCTCGCTGACCCTATATCGCGCAGCCGCCTCGGCGAAGCAGTCCGCGTGGGAGGTCGTAGGAAGCCAGGCCAATGCACCTATCAGGAGAAAAGGGAGGGATAGTTTTTTCATGCGCTAGAGAATACATTACGCGTACCAATAAACAAGGTGTATCCGCTAATGCATTCACTGAATCGACTGCCGATCCTGTTGGCGCTCCCTCTAGCGTTCGTGAGCCTCACCTGTGCTGCAAGCAGCGCCCAAGACACGTCAGCAGCTGCATACTTCAGCAACGAAGCAGCAGCAGGGGGCGCCGACCTCCCAGACATCTCCACTGCTATGAAGGGCCTCCTTTCAACCGCCCGGGAGGGTGGCGAAGTACTTCGGACTTGGGCAGCCTACAAAGCTGGGGACAAAGCTGCACTGCCGAAGCTCTTCGAGCTCGCCCAAGGCGGGAATAGCCGAGCACAGAACGTAGTGGGCTATCTGCTGGATCACGGTGAAGGGGTCAAAAAAGACAGCGCCGCCGCTGCAGCATATTTCTCTGCCGCCAGCTCTGACTACCCCCTTGCTCGGTACAACCTGGCAGTACTTACTTTGCTTGGCCGCGGTGTACCGAAGGACGAGACCAAGGCGATGGAGATGTTTGAGTCGTCAGTAAAGGACGCGTCTGTCGATCTTGCAGCTGTCCGCCTGTCGCTCTACTACCTCAACAAAGGCGACCATGACAAAGCCTGGACATGGGCAAATGAGGGCGCCAACCGTGGCAACGTGACAGCCTACTACCTACTTGGGCGGATGCTCTACGAACGCGGGGGGTACCAAGAGGCATACAACTGGCTGACGAAGGCAGCGCAAGCAAGCGAACCGAATGCACCCGCCATCCTCTCTGCGATGTACAAAAATGGCCAGGGGATGAATCAAAACGTGAAGATGGCCGCATCCTGGTGGATGATCTACGTCGGTCTGAACAAGGGAAAACCGGGCATGAACTCAGCGGGAATGTCGTCCTTCGGACTGACCGCCAAAGAACAGAATGACGCAACCAGCTTCGCAACCAACTGGCTATTGACACACAAACACATGAAGCGTCCTGACTACGACGCCACGCTGCTCCAGGCCAACAGAAACGACAAGTCGTGAGTCCATACGTACAGAGCTGTAGATAGCAGACCTAGCCCCACTATCGGCCACGAGATGAGGGCTATCCGCCAGTCTGCCCTCGATGGCCAGCAGTGCAAGACAATGGGACCTGCGAGAATCCACCAGGCCAGGTCCTCAAAAGCCAGTCCCCCTACCTGATTCGTGGTGCGCCATGAGGCGAGCGCATAGAGGACTGGCAGAGCTAACAAGGGTGCAAGAGCGGTAGCCCAAGCATTCGCCCATGTCAGGCGCTCGAACTCCACGGACCCAAGGATAATTTGATTTCCTTCTCGCCGAGGTATCAGGGTCATTCCAATGGGCCTAGCCCTTGTGAGGTAGCCCACCGCGAAATGGAAGAGTTCATGGCTGAAAACACCAACCGCCCTGAGCAGAGACGCTGCAAGGGATCGAGGTGGCAGCATTCGCACGACAAATGCCATCACAAGCATTGGCACCAGGTAACCCCCAGGGCTTGCCAGCAAAAAATTCTCCAGAGCACTGTATCGCTCCATAACCATCCATCATCCCTCGCGCTAATGAAATCCCATGAAAAGCGCTTTCAATACTGACAGTATTATGCTTATGTGTCATGCGCAGACGATGTACGCAACCATGTGTCATGCGATCGGCGTTTCTAAATTTCGACAATGCTCAGGCCGATCTGACATTGAATCAAGTGCGGTACATGAAGAGGCCAAGCAATCTCAACCGGGCCGTGGGCAGGGGTAGCGGATTGGTACGAGATGGCCTGTTGGGTCCGCATTGTCGCAGTCATGCTGGAAAGGAAGTCCTCACCATCCAGCATCCGATAGCAAGGTGAATGGGATGAAAAAAGGAAAACAACGGGTGCTAACTCTGGCGGGGTTATTGGCCGTAGCCGTTGGTGCTTTAGCCGACCCGCACTCGGAAGGTACCGAACTTGGAAAATCAACTTTAGGTAAACTCTCCTCTAATGTGACTTCAGCTAACGCTAAATCGATGCCTTTTTACACTGACACACCATCGCAATCCTCTCAATTTGGCAGCAGCTCACTTTTCACTGTTGGTACAAGCCGCATCAATAGTTGTAAAACTGAAGCTGACGGCCCTGATGCGATCGCGAATCAAGAGTGTGATGCAGTAAACTTCCTAGCAAAGAACCCATATGAACGCGTTAAAGTTGATGTCGACGAAAATGATCCGATAATCAGTGGCATTGGCGAAATCATCAATAATGCAAAACCCGATGAGATCACTGAGAGCTGCGGCACGAAGACGACTACTACGCCAGACATTTACTCAACAGAAGTGTGCAACGAGTACAACCTCAGCGATCAAAAAATCTGTTCAATGGGCCAGGTTGTGGACGTTGACACAAAGGCCAACTTCCAATGCAATGTCACCCAGAACGCACTAGAAACGGTATCGTGCGACAAGTACCTTGTGCTGTCCTGCCAACCCCCAATCGCAGGCTGCACAGGATCAGGCATCGCCGTAAACTCCGCAACGATCAGTAATGGCGCCTATCAGTTTACTCTGGTCGGCTCTGCCCTGACGATCGTCAATAACGTCACGGCCATCAATGAAGTGACAGAAGCAGACTTTAACTTTTTCATCGCAGGGCTTGACCGTGTCGATGAGTTCTTCATCAACGCCATACATTCCGACAACTATGTAGGCATTGCAGTCAATGGCATCTTTATTGGTGTACACGGCCGTGCATTTGGAGGCTGGAACGCGAATGCCACTAAGCTGGTTCAAGACACCAATTACAGCCCTCCTCATGCTCGGTGGAGTGACAATCCCGCCGACCACTACAAAGCAGAGACTGGCAATAATCTCAAAACAAGCGAGCATATCGACTTGATTCCATATTTGCGAGAAGGCTCGAACGTTATAAATATTAAAGTTCTCAATGGTAAAGGCCCAGGCTATGGGATGGTTTATATCACAGCGCACCAACAGTGCCCTCCAGAATGCGAGGAAACTTGGGTTGATCAGTGCTCATCGTATGAACAACGTTCGCTATAAACCCTCACCACTGAACTACCCCGCGTATCAGCGCATGTAACCCGACCAAACGTATGCTTATGAATCAGAAGCCCGCAGATCATCTGAACTGAGGGCTTCTTTGAGCGTAACCGGCGCCAGATCACTTGCGGATACGTTCCCGATGGCTAGTGGCGTTCAGCCGGCCTCCAATCTGCCAGATTGATTTCGATACCAAAGTGCCTTACATTTACGTGTAAAATACTGTCAGTATCCGGGAAGCCGAAATGCATTTCAGAGCCAAGCTGTTGTCCCTGTGCACCTCCTTCATCGTCCTCGCCGCCGCCCCATTCGCAGCGCACGCCGACACCTCAAAAGAAATTCTGATCGAAGCTGTGAAATCCGGACATGCATCCGCTGAGCTAACCGGTGACCAGGCTGACGTCTGGATGGCTCAAACCCATTCCCGTGAACCGATCATGGTGGAAGCCAAAGTCGTAGAGCAGTTGAAGCAGCCAGGCTGTGCTCGCGTAGCCATTCAGTTCACCCAGCAGATGGTACCGAAAGTCAATGGGGGGTCCGGACCACTTGAAGTTGGCTGGGGGATGAACGTCTGTGAGGACGGAGCGCCACCGGCAGACCCGAGTTTGTTCACTCAAGAACCGCAATCGGCGACCAAGGTCAACAAGGTCCAGTCCAAATGAAATCCAGAATCAATGGCCTGCTGACCTTGGCCGCGGCTCTCGTGCTGTCAACCACAGTTGTGGCTGATCCACACTCTGAGGGGACAGAGCTCGGCAAGGCAAACCTCAGTAAACTTTCCTCCAACGTGAGCTCATCCAATGCGAAGGCGATGCCTTTCTACACAGACACGCCATCGCAGTCTTCACAGTTCGGCAGCACATCACTATTCAACGTCGGTACCGCACGGATAAACACGTGCAAGACAGAGCCAGACGGCCCCGACCAGATCGCGAACCAAGAATGCGATGCTGTCAACTTCTTGGCAAAGAATCCCTACGAACGAGTCAAAGTTGATGTCGACGAGAACGACCCGATCATCAGCGGGATCGGTGAAATCATCAACAATGCCAAGCCAGGCGATATCACTGAAAACTGCGGTACCAAAACCACAACCACCCCGGACATCTACTCGACGGAGGTATGCAACGAGTACAACTTGAGCGAAGCAAAATATTGCTCAATGGGTCAAGTCGTTGATGTCGACACAAAGGCAAATTTTCAGTGCAATGTGACACACAACGCTATCGAGAACGTCACGTGTGACCGTTACCTCACCATGGCCTGCGAGCCGCCTATTGTAGGATGCGACAACGGAGGTATTGTGCCAGGAACCACACAATCCGACATGTACACTTCCTGGAAGCTGGCCAACTCTAACGGTACCTATGCGCTTCAGTTCGGCTCCATCGGTGACAACTACTGGCGCGATGGTATTTATCCGCGTTCGCTTGAGTTCGAAGTCAAAGACCCGACAATGCTCACCGAGTTTACGCTCGCATCCGTGTACTACGACGACTACATCCTGATCAAAATCAACGGTACTTATTTGTTCAGTGGTCCTTATGGCGGTACTGAGCTGTCCCTTTTCAGCAACGGCAAAGTTAACATCGGTGATGGAGTACAGCGCAACCGGGAGCTTGGTAAAAGCTGGGGGGCGAAACCAAACATCAATCTGATTCCTTACCTGGTGGCTGGTGTCAACAAGCTTGAAACGATCACAGCTGTAGGTGGCGGAGGCGAAACTTACATCACAATGTACGCTCGGATGCTGTGCAACGGCCCCTGCACCGAAACATGGACTGATCAATGTAGCGCGCTGAATGCTCGCGCTCAGTAGGGGTTATAACGGATGAGTATTAGAAACGTTTGGAAGAAACTGATTCCGCTAATGGTGTTAGTTTTTTTTGCAACCTTCTCCCATGCGGCTGACTGCCGTAAAACAGGGGAAACATGCGTAGAGGGCGCCGAAACCCGAAATATTGCGGGCAACTTAATCTACAAGGCTTGTTGGCGATATAGATCTACATACGAATGCGTGAAGCCTGACTCTGTTGATTATTGTGCCGCCATTTCGAAGGTCGCTGGCTGTTATCAAACCTCAACATCCTGCATTTCCACCGCTTGGAACGGCACGTGCCTGGTCGAGCAGCGAACTTATCGTTGCGACAATCCGGCCACACCAAAGCCGTCCGACACCATACAGTTGGACGACACCCATACGATTATCCGCGACGAGCTCGACACCAGCCAGTGCGACCCACTCGCTACAAACCCGCTGTGCTATATCGCGTCGCACACGTGCGTTGAGGGACCGGAAACCCGGGTCATCAACGGGTTGCCGGTCTATAAGGCATGCTGGAAATACAAGGACGACTATTCCTGCATCAACCCTGACAAAAAGAACGACTGCCAGCAATACGAGGACAAGGGCTGTAAGAAAATCGACCAGACGTGCATCGAGAGTACCGATCCGATCGGCTGCGTTATGTCCCAGATCACCTATAGTTGTATTACCAAAAAGGGTGAGACGACCACCACCGAGGATTGCAGCACGAAAGTCTCCTGCTACGAGGGTGTCTGCTGGGACACCAGCTATCCATCTGATAGCGATTTCGCCAAAGCTGTTGCAGCTAAAGAGGCAGCTCGTGAAGCCGGTGTGTATGGTTCGGACGGCGAACTGTTTGGCGGTGAAGATGAATCCTGCCGAAAAGGGTACGGTGGTATTAAAAACTGCTGCGGTAAAAGTAGCGGAGCTGAAACCAACTTCTCCATTATGGGCCAGGCAGTCTCTACTGTCGGAGGAGGCCTAGCTAGCTATGGCTCGAAATACATGTATGACTTTGCGTACAACAACGTCGAGTGGGTAAAACAAGGTGCTTCTGCTTTGGGGGCGGCGGCGCCATCTGCGCCAACACTTAGCTTCAGTGTCTACGGCTTGAGCTATGCCGTCGGTGGAACCATCCCTGCCACAGGTATGCTTGGTGGCCCTGTTTATGGCCTTGGCGGCGGCTTTTACTTCGACCCGTACAGCTTTGCGATTGCTGTCGCAATTCAAGTAGTAATGGAGCTCAAGTCCTGCGAGCCAGAGGAGCAGCAACTTGGGATGCATCGTGGCGCAAACCTGTGTCACCTGGTCGGTAGCTACTGCTCTAAAAAAGTCTTTGGTGCATGCCTCGAAACCACTGAGGCGTACTGCTGCTACAACTCTGTGCTTGCAAAAATCATCAACGAACAGGGCAAGCCACAGATAGGGAAGGGCTGGGGAACACCCGAAAGCCCTAGTTGTGGCGGATTTACAGTGGAGGAGTTCCAGCAAATTGACTTCTCAGCACTCGACCTCTCCGAGTTCGTAGATGATGTCATGAATGCAACCGTTCTTCCTGAGGTCAAAAACATTCAGGATGACATCTCACAAAAAGCCAGCGACAACACATACAACTAAAACGGAAACCCTCTAGAGCCCCGCAAATTAGCGGGGCTTTTTTTTGGCTGGGTGTGTCCGGGCAACCGATTAATACACGGCCTTGTGAAGGAAAAGAGAATGGGGCTTAAGAGATGATTTACACGGACCTATAACTGCCAATCAGTTTTTTTCGCCGCCGTTTACAAACCCGTGTGGCACATCCCGTGAGTGTAAAGCTAACCCAAGACCCAGGCGGTCTCAGTGACCAAGTGCAACACCCGAGGTAAGGTGCTGCATGACTACTCACTACACCCACTTGACCATCGAAGAGCGCGTAACGCTAATGATCATGCGTATGCAAGGCGCCTCGCTGCGAGCCATCGCCCAAGTTCTTGGGCGCCAACCCAGCACGCTGAGTCGAGAGGTGCGGCGCCAGTCGCAGCCTGGGCACTATGACGCCAGCACTGCCGGTGCTCGAGCCCGTGCCCTCAGACACGTCCCGAGGCGCAGCAAGATTCTTGCCCCTGGTTCTGAACTGTTCCAGGTCGTACACAGCATGTTGGCCAAGGGCTGGTCTCCTCAGCAAATTGCCGCCAGACTCAAGGACTACTGGCCTGATAATCCTGAGCGGCATGTGAGTCACGAAACGATCTACCTGACAATCTATGCATACCCACGCGGCGAGCTTAAGCGTCAACTCATTGGTTACCTGCGCCAGGGCGGCAGCAAGCGGCGTACTCGCAGCACTGCGCCAGCTCGGCGCGAGCGCTATCCAGCTGAACAGAATATTCGCTACCGGCCTGAAGAGGTCGAAGGTCGACAAGTGCCAGGTCATTGGGAAAGCGACCTGATCATGGGCGCGAACAATCGCTCGGCAGTAGCGACGATGGTCGAGCGCACGAGCCGTTTCGTGATCCTGGCCAAGTTGGATGCGCCCACCGCAGACGCCGCGCTAGAGGGGATGACGCGAGAACTTTCGCGGATGGCACCGGCGCTGCTGAAAACCATGACCCATGACCAAGGCAGCGAGATGGCCAAGCATCAAGAGCTGACAGCTCGTACGGGAATGAAGATCTACTTCGCTGACCCGCACAGCCCTTGGCAAAGAGGCAGCAACGAGAACACGAACGGCCTGCTCCGGCAGTACTTACCCAAGGGCACCGATTTGTCGCTGGTTAGCCAGGAGCGGCTGGACGAGATTGCCGACTTGCTCAACACCCGACCTCGTCAGACATTGGGCTGGAAATTCCCTGTTGAAGTGTTGACGGATCATCTGCAACTGCTGGCAACCAATCGGCTCAACACTATCAACTGAGTGTTGCACTTGGAACCTGAGGCCGCCCCATTCAGGATTGGATCACACCGTCTCGGCCGTCGCCGTCCTGTGCTCTTTCTAATTCGCACTATTAAAGCGAACAACTGACTTAAGGATAAAAATTATGAATAAAATTATCGCATCTCTGCTGATCGTCACTACTGCTGCAATGTCTGGTTGCGCCTCGAACATGACGAACCGGGATTACTCCCAAGCAACTGCCATGCAGAAGATGAAGGTTGAACTCGGTGTCGTCGACTCTGTTCGTGATGTCAAAATCAATGGGAAGCCCTCGCCAATCGGCGGCATGGCTGGTGGTGCCTTGGGCGCTATCGCCGGCAGCAATGGCGGTGGTGGTCTGGGACAACTGGCCGTGATGGTCGTCGCAGGTGCAGTTGGCGCCGCCATTGGTGCTGCGGTCGACAAAAAAGCCCACGATGCTGATGGGGTCGAGATCACCGTTAAAATGACCAGTGACGGTAGCTTGCAGGCGGTCACCCAGGCAAAAGATCCAGCTGAAACCTTCGCCCCTGGTGATTCGGTTCGCTTGATCACAGGCCAAACCGGCGACTCTCGGGTCAGCCACTAATGTTCCACCCAGCCCTAGACGACATCATTCGTCTAGGGCTTTTTTGTGCCGGCACCGGAACCAAGCGAGTGCTATTTGATTCTCTTGAGTTATAGTTACGCGTGACTATTCATATTCGATCATCAACCGCGAAATCAGATTATGCATGACATAGGCCGCCTCACACGCCTGGGGTTCACATCGCTGCCCGAGTGCCTTCTGACGGTACCGAAGGAATACAGGGATTTTCACGACCCCATTGTGGTGCTTCCCTTGCCTGACACTGGCGAAGCCTCGTACATGGCGCTCACCCTAATCGAGCGATCGATCTACGATCGCACCGGTGCGCCCTTGCAAGAGGCCAAAGGGGCGTTCCGCGGATTCGTCAAAGTGGTCGACGGGCGAGGTCAGCGTCTGCACATCAGCTTGATTGGTAAGCCTTCGATCGAACCCTGGATGGCGTACGACTTTGGCGCGACGGTGCACACCTACGGCGAGGTGGTCACCTATGAGGGCCGTCCCTCCATGTCCAACCCAATGGTCATACCCCCTGCGATGATTGGACGGGTGATGCCCGTCTATCAGGGAAAGCAGAATCAGGTGAGTGCTGAAGTTCTTGGTGAGGCCATCACCGCAGCGATGGCACACATCAACGAGGCAGCCTGCCTGCTCCTAGAACAGGCCCTGATGCACGAAGATGACTTCCGGAAGCTGACAGGCCTTGTCGACCCTGCTGACTTGCTGCGTAACCTGCACACGCCTTTGTCAGTGCGTGAGGGAGACGAGGCGGTGAGGATTGCCAAGGCCGTATGCATACAGGCGCTTGTTAATCGCGTTGAGGCTCATCGCAACCGACCAGCAGTGAAAGGAGCCCTCCTCCGAATCGACCGAGTCCAGGTTGCTGATTTAATCAGGCGTGCTCCTTTCTCGCCGTCTGCCGACCAGCTTCAAGCCATCGACGAGATCGTGTCAGACCTCAGGTCGCCCTATCCGATGCAGCGTGTCCTGTCGGGTGATGTCAGTACGGGCAAGTCATTCACGTTCATGGTTCCAGCTGCGGCAAGCTACCTCGCGGGGGCAAAGGTTGCCATCATCGCGCCCGGGCAAATCTTGGCGCAGCAACTGGCGGCCGAGTTGAGCAGCCTCTTCTACGAAATCCCCGTTGTCACTGTTGTCGGTCCGGTGGGCAAGACCAATATTGACCTGTCTGCGGGAATCGTTGTCGGCACCACTGCTGTGCTTTCTGCCGCCAAAAAAGCGGGGATAGTCTTCGACCTGGTCATCGCTGACGAGCAGCAACGATTCTCTGTGGCGCAACGGCAGAAGCTCATCGCGCCCCATACCAACTTCCTTGAATCAACGGCAACCGCGATTCCCAGAACGGTTGCACTGGTCAAGCTCGGAGGCCTGCCAATCTCAATTCTGAGGACCACGCCGGTACCGCGGGAGATCGTAACAAGGATCATCACGCACAACGCTAGGCAGAAGTTGCATGATCTCGTTATGCAGATCATCAAGCAGGGCGGACAAGCAGCGTTCGTCTATCCCGTCGTCAATGGTGAGGCTGAAACTCGCAATGCCGTGGAAGCCGCCTACGAGCGATTCAGGAGGAGCTTGGGAGACGACGTAGGCCGGGTCCATGGGGGAATGACGGATGACGAAAAGACTGACGTCATAAACAAGATGAAGGCCGGGCAACTGAAACTTTTGGTCGCCTCCACTGTGATCGAGGTAGGCGTTACCTTCCCCGGTCTGACTTTGCTAGTTGCAGTGAGCCCCGAGCACTTTGGTGTGGCTCAGTTGCACCAGCTCCGTGGTCGGGTAGCTCGTAAGGGGGGGCGTGGGTTTTTCATCATGTATCTGCCGAGCCCCATCAAACAGTCAGCGTCATCGCGCTTGCGACTTTTGACAGCCTGCAATGATGGGTTCGTGCTCGCCGAGAAAGATGCGGAGAGTCGCGGCTATGGTGATCTGAGCCTAGAGGGTGAAAAGCAATCTGGTGCCAATCGACCGTTGTTCTTCGGTTTACGGCTAAGTCATGGTGAAATCATGGCTGGCGCAGTCAAAGCGGGCCTCATACCGGCTCAGGAATAGGACAGGGGGACAAATTGGCCGCGAAATCAACACCGCTCGCTGTCAAGGTAGCGATTTACCAGCGACTACTCTCCGGGGACATAGCCCGCGACGTCGGCCGCATGTATGTCATCAGTATGCCAACCGTTTTGAAGTACGCTAATGATGCGGTTGCGGAGCTGCGCCTGCTTGAAGCGGTCGAGAGCTCTCCCATCCTGGTGGGCTTCTTAAGCCGCACCGTTAAAATCCAGTGCTACCAGTATGTGGATGACGAGGTAGTACGAGACCTGATGGCCCCGATCCTGGAGCCCTACCTGGGCCAGGCTGAGAAAATCAACTTCGCAAGCCGGGAGAGCGCTGATCAGCCATTGTCGACCCGCGTAAGCCGTACAACTGAAGAAGATTTTCAAGCGATCGTAGCTGAGATGTCGCAGTCATCCCACCCAGGCCTTACATCGTCGGCACTCCTACGTGACATTGTTGAGGACTACATTGCCCGGTACAAAGCCAACGGCCGGCCCCTACCACCCACCTTGGTCCACCAATCACAGACGCCGGCGCCAGTTGAGCCTGCAGCCCCAGCCCTCGATGGCAAAGCTCTCATGAAGGACCTGCAGTGCGCTCTTCGTGAGCAATTGCAAAAGCATGGTATCGAACTGCCACAGGGTGACGATTGATTTTCTAATCACGTGTCAAGCATTCCCCTTCGTAAGGCAAAGGCATCGCCGATGCCGTCACTCAATAGAAGGGGATATCCATGGGTCTCGCTCAAGCGCAGCTTCCTGCAACGTCCAAAGTCTCGATGCGTCACATTTACCTCTATACCCATCTGCTGATCGCGGAAGCGAACAAGCTGGGGCGACGGGTGCGTGTCATCTGGGCCAACATTAAAACTGCTTCGATTGGCCCGGATCAAAAGGTTGCTGGTGGGTTACTTCTGACCTTGCCTCTGACCGCTGCCATGGGTACTGATGAAGATCTCGAATTGATCCAAGGTCTACTCGACCATGAAATTCTCTGCCACGGCCTGCACACGGACTTTTCTGTTTTGATGAAGCCAGATATCTCCGGAACACTGCTGAACGTTCTAGAGGATCCCCGCGGCGAGCTATTGGCAAAGCCCCGCTTTCGTGGTGCCAACGCGAATATTCACAACACCTTAAAGATCCTGGTGAAAAGAGGAGTTTTTCACGGTCCAGTCGCTGGCCAAGAAACACCTCAGTCAATTCTCGTTGCCTGGTTGGTCACTGAGCTTCGTAGTGAGCTCCTTGAACAAACCTGTCTGAAGGACTTCGCTATCGCGTATCGCGCACTGGCTATTGCAACGTTCGGTGCACCTTTGGTTGAGCAAGTGAAGGCGATTGCTGTAAAGGGCTGCAATGCATCAGACACTCAGGGTGCGAACCTTGCAGCGAATGAGATTGTGGATCTACTCCAACTGACTAAGGACCAACAGAAGAGCCCCCCGCAACAAGGATCTGGTAGCCACAACCCGCAAGGTGAACCTGGTTCTCCGGGGCAACCAGGTAGTAATGGCCAACCCAGTACTCCCGGTAACATCTCCGACGCCATAAACCAAGTGCTGAACGCGAGCCAGATTGATTGTGGAAGCTATGCAAAAGGGTTAGAAGATGTCATCTGTTCCAGCCTGCCTGGCGTGAGTCAGAATCGGTTGGGAGGCTATCAGCCAGACGCCTCAAACGAGATGAAGGAATTGAGTCTTTCAAAGTCTGGTGGCTCATTTGAAAATCGTAGCCTTCTTCGGGCTGGCGCTCAGAAGACAGCTGCAATACTCTCAGCGACTTTCGAGGAACTCATAGAAACAATCACCCAAAATGAAGTATGGGCTGCAAGTGAAGGAAGGCTCAACACTCGAAAACTTTGGCGATACGCAGTGGGAGACGACCTAATCTGCACCAGAAGAAAGCAAGCGGAGGAGATTGACACCTGTTTCTACCTTTTGGGTGACGAAAGCTCTTCCATGGACAATAAATTTGGACCAATTCCAAAGAAGGATGAGAG
>NZ_BCBJ01000099.1:0-11196 GCF_001320605.1 Pseudomonas sp. NBRC 111133
GATCTCAGCACAGGAAGCTTGCAACCGGGTTTCGGTGGCAGTAGGTGAAGTTTTGAATAACTCGGCCATTCCATTTGGAATTGCTACCTACAACACAGTAGTTCGTGAATGGCATGGGTTTGAAGAGAGCTGGGCCGGTACATTGCAACGGTACAGCCCTGAGCCCAAAAATGGTACGAAAACTCACCTTGCTGTGGTCTGGGCGCTCAAGAAACTCATCGATCGACCGGAGGCCCGCAGAATTCTGATTGTGGTTACTGACGGGGATCCTGGGAATAGCGATGTGCTGCGTTCAGCCGTTGATGAAGCAATGCTGATGGGCATCGAAGTACGCTTCGTCCTGATCGGTGATGGGTACCATAAACGCTACGCTGACCTGGGTTTGGCCTGTGGAGTGGCACAATCCGACAAAGACCTCGCGACAGCCGTTTTTGCAGCGTTGAAGCAGGGTATCGTATAGAGCCAAAACGAAAGACCAGCCGGACTCCTTGGAGTCCGGTTTTTTATGTTTCTACTCGCGTGTTAGGCATCCCCTTGTACCAGGCCTTCGCAAGAGGCCATCCATTGCCTACTGGGGATTTGACCATGACTGCTTTCCAACACATCAACGACCCGCAACTCGACGCTGGAATCGACACCCTCAATCCAATTGAAGTCCGTTTAGCACCAGAGGTTTTCGGTACAACAGCACCATTTTTCAATGGAATGCAGACCAAGATCTTTGCTGAAACACGCTTCACACCAAAAATCGTACCTTACAGCTTCGACGATGAATTGCTTACGCGCCTGATCCTTTGGGCAGCTTCAGCAGGACTTCCACAGGACTTTTTCAAGGCATCCATCAAGAAAGCGACCTACATCTACGGGCCAACCGGCGCCGGCAAAACCACGTTAGTCGAGGCCTTTGCGTCCCGTACGGGCAGGTCGGTTTTCACCGTTCAATGTTCCGAGGAAACCACTCTTTCTGACCTCTTCGGCAGTTGGAAATTGTGCGGCCCCGAAGGCATGAAGTGGATCTATGGGAAGGTGTGCCAATGGGCTAAAACCCCCAACTCCATCCTGCTCTTGGATGAGTTCGATCAGTTACCACCACAGATCCAGATGGGTCTCAACGGTATTCTGGATGGCAAGCCGATCTTTCTTGATCAGACCAACGAAGTGATCCCGATTGCTCCTGGATGCTTGATCGCTGCTACTGGCAACACAAACGGCCAAGGGTCTGCTGGCGGCAAAGGCGGTAGCGCTACTGGCTACAGGGGTACCAAGAAAATGAACATCGCGACGATGGACCGCTTCAATTCGATGTTCTGCACCTACATGGAGGAGGGTCGTGAAGCCAACCTCATTGTAGACCAGACGAATACTGATCCACTGGTTGCAAAATCCATGGCAACCCTGGCAGCCAAAGTTCGGGCGAACTTCATCGCTCTCAACGAGGATGCTGGGGCAGGGGGGATGGCCTTCAACTTCACCATTACAACCCGTAATGTGCTGAACTGGGCGATGAACTACAAGCTCCTCATGCAGATGGGCAAAACGACTGAAGAAAGCCAGAAGCTTGCTCTGCAAGTGACAGTTCTGGACTTCGCACCGCACGATGAGGCTGCTGCGATCCTGAGCACCTGGTCGACGATCGTCGGAAAAGTCTAACGCTTCACCATACCCCGGCTCGCCGGGGTTTTTTCGTTTATGGGTGCCTGTGAGGCATCTCCTGTCACTGGGTCTTTCGCAAGGGACCCGCTCTTTCAATTTCAGGAGAACCACCATGAGCACTACCAAGCAAACCGATGAATTGGGCATCAGCATCCTTCAGGATGTAGTGCTTTTTGACGTCATCATTGGTGGAAGCACCGGTGAGAAAACTGTAGATGGGGATGACTTCATCCGCGAGGTCGGGCGCATGCTGCCGTCGGGCGCATTCGCTTGGGTTAACAAATACCGATCGGAAGCCAAGCGAGAAATCCTTAAAGTAGGGGTTTCTCGAAAGGTAAACAATCGTATCCGCGGATACTTTGTACCCACCCAACACGCAGACGAGCTTGCAAAAGTGCTGCATGCGATCAAAGGAAAATATCTGGTTGAAAAGGCTTCCTTCCTAAACACTTTACCGGACCTGGTGGAGAAGTGGGCTAGCTCTCCTGCAAACGCGGTTACAACACCAGGTGGTAAATCCCGTGCAGATTTGATCCGCCAGCATGCTCCACAGGCACAAGTGCTCGAAAGACTGTTGACCTTTGACACTTCGGCGATTCGTATCAGCAACACCAGCTACTTTGGCGAAGAAGATGCACTTCAAACGGAAGTTAAAGGCTTAGTCGGCCAGGCCGCTTTGGAGATCGCGGAAGATGTAAATCGCTCCTGGACTCGCAAGGGCAACGGCAAAACGACGTCGAGAATCCTGGGTTTGATCCGTCGGGTTCAGGACAAAGCTGAAGCTATGAGCGTTCTTTCAAGCAAATTCTCTAACTTGGAGAAAATGTGTGCATCGGTGTTGGCTGCTGTTCCGAGCGGACCGAGCATTGAAGGGGTTGCTTACATCCAAGTATCTGGCTTGTTGTCCTTCTGCATGGATCCTGAAAAAATCCTTGGAGAACATGCCACCGAGTTTGATCCTTTGAATGTATCGGCTTCTGATTCAGCGCCGGCTGTTGCTGACGATAACGTCTTCTTCAGTAGCTCAGCATCTGCAACTATTCATCCTCAAGCAGAACAAAATGAAGTTACCATCGTTCCTGAGGTCTCTGTGATTCCGCCACTTCCAACTGGTCGCAAGACAGAGGAGAACCTCTTCTTTGCGGCTGAACCTGAAAAAACCCTGGTAGAGCCTGAAAAGGTTGTGCCATCGGACACCACCTCGCAGCCACCATCGGCTCCGTTCATCTTCTAACCCAAAAAAAACCCCGGTCAATGACCGGGGTTTCTTTATTCCCGCAAATTAAGCCACCGGCGGCGGTTGCACACCAGGCAGCTCGATTTCGGCCTTAGCCAACAGCTGGCGCCCAGAGAGCTGCTCATACAGCAACACCATGGTCATGCGAACGGAGAGAGGCGTTTGCGCCCATTCATCCGGCTTCGGGATATAGCCCGCCCAGGTAGGATCACTACCCATCTTCTCGATCGACAGCCAGAGCTGCTCATCAAGATCTTTCTTGTACACAAAATCTTCTGGCGTGAAGAAATCAGCCAGGTTGTAAACCTGGATGAGGGGGAGGCCAAGGAATTCAGCCACCATTTGCAGCTTTTCCTTACCCAGCGATCGTATCTGGCGGTTCCCGTTAGCCAGGGAGTTCCAGTAGATGACCGTGATACCCATGACATCGGCAATTGCACGATCAGGTAGTCCACGATCGATGATCACCTTTTTGATCATCTTGACGAGGCGAGAGCCCGGCATAGTGTTCCGAGTTTCGACTGCTGCATGTCCCTTATCTTCTGGTACTGCTGTTTTGGCCTTGGCAGAAGCACGAGGCCTCTTAGGCGTAGCAGCCTGAGGGGCTTGCGTTTTTGCAGTAGGCTTTTTAGCTACCGGCTTCGCCGCAGCTTTTGCAGCTGGTTTTGCTGGTGCTTTGGCGGGCGCTTGAGACCGCCGTCCTGTCGATTCACTTGCGGTCTTGTCGCTAGCTTTGGGCATTGTGCGGCTCCAGGTTGGTCGCGGCGTCTAACACGATTCAGGACGCTCCCTAAACAAATAAAGCAGAGAAATCCAGTATAAATTTAAAAAAGATTCTACACAGTTAACAACAAGATTCAAATCTCTTGTTCCGGTGGAAAAAGAGACTTTTGGGCTGGATGTGCCCCCTTGCAGGTAGCTCTGTGACCGCCAAGCACGCGACAAGTGCATTTTGATTCGCCTTGTATTATTGGTACGTGTTGCGTATTCTTGAGAAAACCAAGCCATTCACGTATCGAGGTACTCAATGCTGCCCCAGGACGCAAAGCGGAAGCCTGACTCCTATTCGTATCCAAACGGGATGCTCAACTCTGGCTACATCGCCGGCGTCCTGCGGTTGAATGATCCGGTCAAGGGGATCTGCTACATCCAGCAGACCCGGGCGGAAAACCACATGCTTCCCATCCACTACGATCCCAAGAAGTCGCCGATCCCCAAGGACATCAAGGAGTGGGACCTCATCATGGCGTTCGTTCACACCGATGGCGCCATCGAGGGTGATAACCGTATTGCACGGGTGAAGAGCATCCGATTCGAAGCTCCAAACCTGATGCACCTTGGAGGGCGTTTTCGAGACGACTTCATGCGGAAATGGGATGTAGCCGTGCACGCAGCGGCAAAGGACTCCGGTACTCCGGATTCTGTGGCACAGCTGGAGAGTCTACCCAGCGCTGGCACAGAAGACCGTCTCAACTCGTTCGATTGGAAGGCAATGGATCTCAACAAGAACGCCTCGAACCAGATCCGTATCGCAGGCTTCATTCAAGCCAAGTCGCTGGAACGCAACCGCAAACATCCCGTAGACGGTACTCCAATCAACGACCGCCTGGTCGTGCTGATTCGGCAGTCGAAGGACACCGATGCCTGCATCCCTGTTCGTTGGTACGGCCGTAATCTGCAGCCGCTGTCTGAGAAACTCGCCCGCGGCATGCCTATCATCGTCAACGGCGAATTCCGTATGGACGTAAAGGCAATCTCCCTGCCGGATGGTGAAACAGGGATCGCCGAAGTGTCCAAAATTCCGTTCATTCAGGCCAAGGACATGCCAGGCCCTGTGCTCCCGGACTCTGGCCACATCAAGATCGTGCCAAGCTGGGCGGCTGAGCTCTTCAAGGGCCACGGTACCCAGGCGCCGCAGCCGAAACAAGGAGATGCAGAGCGCAGCGCCATGTTCGCCTCGGCCTTTGGTTCCGACTCGGCAAGCACGCCTGCAACTCCAGGTGAGCAACAAGACGCATAGCAGCGGCCGCCTCACCTCGTTCTGTGAAGCCATCGAGATCCAGCACTGGAGTCGATGGCTTTTTTGTTTCTCACCCAGCAGCCGTCTGGCTAGGCCGGCAGCTTGGAAGAAATGTAATTCTGCACTGGAAGGCTAGTCCGCATGGGCAAGACACTGATCATCACTGAAAAAGCAACCGTAGCGGTCTCAATCGCGCAAGCGGTCGGAGGATTCAGCAAGGTGGAATCATGGCTGGAGAGCGAGAACGCTATTCTTGCCCCCGCTGCCGGCCACCTGGTTGAAATCCATTCAGAGGAAATGGCCAAGGGAGGGCGGGACATCGGCAATCTGCCTGTGATCCCAGATCAATTCGACCTGAGGGTCATTGAGCCAAAGGCCAAGTTCTATAACGTGCTGCAACGCCTAATGCGTCGGCCTGACGTCACCGCTGTTGCGAACGCGTGCGATGCCGGCCGCGAGGGCGAGCTCATATTCAGGCTCATCTACAAAATGGCTGGATGCACAAAGCCAATGCTTCGGATGTGGATGAGATCCATGGTCGATGACGCTATCCGGCAGGCGTACAAGAACATGCAGCCAGGCGCAGATTTCGACAACCTCGCCATGGCAGCAGAGATCAGAAGCGAAGGCGACTTTATCGTCGGCATCAACGCGAGCCGGGGTATCTCACGCCTCTATGAGCGAGAGACTGCTAAAGCCGAGATATTCCCGCTTGGCCGCGTGCAGACCCCAACGCTGTCCTTGGTTTGTGCTTTGGAGCTGGCAATTTTGACCTTCCGGCCCATGCCCTATTGGGAGGTTCACGGGAGCTTTGGGGTTGCTGCTGGTAAATACACCGGCAAGTGGTTGGCACCACAGACGACTGAGCAGAAGGGTGGCTCCCAGCACCGGATCATGGATCGAGCAAAAGCCGATGCTTTGATCAGCAAGTGCTCTGGAGTCGCACCGAGCAGTGTGGTGGATGAAGTCAAGCCGGCCCAGACGGGCCCTGGCAAGCTGTACGACCTCACCTCGCTGCAGCGAGAGGCGAACCGCAAGCTTGGGTTTTCTGCAGCATACACACTGGAGATTGCCCAGAAACTTTACCTGGAGCTCAGCCTCACTACTTACCCGCGGACTGACTCTGCCTACCTTCCCGATGACGCAATCAACGACACGAAGAAGGTCATGGGAATGTTTGCTGGAACCCCCTATGCAGATCACGCGCAGCGCGTGCTCGATGAAGGCTGGGTACGACCCAACAAGAAGATTTTTGACTCGACGAAGGTGTCGGACCACTTCGCTATCATTCCAACCGGAAAGCGAGCTGGGGACCTGGAGCCGGACGTTCAAAAAATCTATGACATGATCGTCAAGCGCTTCATTGCCGTGTTCCATCCAGCAGCTGAGTATTCGGTGACTGTCCGGCTTACGACGGTGGCTGACGAGCTCTTCAGGTCGACAGGTCGTGTGCTTGTGTCCCCAGGTTGGATGGTGGTTTACGGAGCCGGGATCGTCGAGGACGTAACCGATCAAAATGGTGACTCCGACGACAAGAAAGAGCTCGCACGGTACGTCAAAGGAGAGTCAGTCACTCCGCTGGGCATGGAGCTGAAGATGCTCAAAACCAAGCCTCCAGAACGGTACACCGAGGACACGTTGCTGGGCGCGATGGAGACGGCAGGGCGCCTGGTAGAGGATGAGGACCTTCGTGAGGCGATGAAGGAGCGGGGGCTGGGTACACCGGTCACGCGCTCTGCAATGATCGAATCGCTCCAATCCACCAAGGACGGCGCAGGCCGAAAAAAAGAGCCCTATCTCATCCAGCAGAAGAAGTACTTTGCTCCCAGCGCAAAGGGGATGACTGTCTACCGTTTCCTGGTCGACAACGGCATCGATGCCCTTACGTCGCCAGTTCTCACCGGGGAATGGGAGCACAAGCTCCGTCAGATGGAAAAGGGGGCGTACAAGCGTGACGCTTTCAAATCCGAGCTTGCAGAGTTGACCACGGAAATCCTCGACTCCATCAAGAAAAAATACGCAGGTGTCCAGGTCAAGAAGCTTGGCGCTCTCTGCCCCACCTGCGGCGGCGCAGTTGAGATCCAGGCCCGAACGTTCATGTGCGAGCGGCAGTGCGGATTTTCCATATGGCGGGAGATTGCCAGTCGCATGCTGAAAGTATCGGAAGCAGAAACCTTGCTCCGGGACAAGGTAGTGCTTGGGCTCAAGGGCTTTGTCAATCCGAAGAAATCCACCAAGTTCGAGGCCGGGCTGAAGCTGCTCGACACAGGCAAGGTCGAGTTTTACTTCGACCCGACGGCGAATACCCGGGACTCCAAAGGTAATGTCGTTTCCTGCCCGAAATGCCAAGGCGGCATGCGCAAAATCAAAGTCCCCAAAGGGCACTTCTGGGCCTGCGTTGATCGAGAGCAGTGCAATCACACCATGAACGATCGCGACGGCGACCCAGTGGAGCGGCCGAAGTCATTTCCATGTGACCTCTGCGGCAAACCCATGTACCTGCGGAACGCTGAAAAGTCTCCTTTCTGGGGTTGCAGTGGCTTTGTGAAGGGGGGCGGTGGGTGCTCCAACACATTAAAGGACAATAACGGGGCCCCGGTTCCGAAGGAACAACCAGCCAGTTCAGACGGGGCGCCGTCACCTACGGTCCAAACAGACAGCGGAGCTTTCCTGTGAACGCCAACAACAAGGTCATTCGCGCAACGGCCATCGTGTTCGGTTTCTGGTGGCTTCTGCTTACGGCCCGAGCCTTTGGCGGTTCTCCCATGGAGTTTTTAGAGAACTGGCCTCTGGTGGGCTATAACGTCTCACACTGGATCCTGGGCGTTGTTTCCGGTCTGATCATCGGTGTCTGGTTTATCTGGTTCACCAGGTTGTCAGCACTGAACAAGCTATACGCCGGCAAGAAAGGAAACATCCTCAACGGCGCCCGATCGACGCTCGGCAAGGTTCCCATGCCCACCTCAGCGCTACCTCGCATCGAGGTAGCGTCAAAGCGTCTCCCCATCGGCAGTGAAAAAGTGCTGGCTTGGGTTGCTGCCAATGAGAAGAAGTGGCCGGCACATGTAGCGTTTTTCTGGGCTATTTGGGACACCTATTCCGCACATGCGCACTTCCCTGCATCGCATCGCAAGGGGGGGCACGGAAATCGTCGGCTTTGGGAGCATTGTCTGGCCGTGGCAGATACCGCACTGGAGGATGCTGGCGCATACGTATTCGACGGGGTTTATGTAAAGGCCAGGGGCAAGCCCAAATTCAAAATCATTGACCTGAAAAACAAGGAATATCGGTTTGACGCCACTGATCCGCTGATCCCCATTCTGGGCCTGGCGCATGACATCGGTAAGCTGGAAGCCTATGAGCTCCTACCCGACGGCAGTGTTAAGACCCAGGAGGAGGTTGGAGCGCTCACACCGCAGGATGACAACCGGATCCAGCACGATGCCCTGGGTGCGAGAATTCTTGCACGCTTCCCGGAATACTGGGCCTTACCTGCACGCGATCGACAAGCAGTGAACCTGGTCATCGCCCACTACCACCACCCAAGCGATTTCCCGGTTGACCGCAATGGCCTCAGCCTGGACGACCGCATGACGGCGCTCATGGAGTTCCTGATCCTGGTTGACAAAAAGACCGGCATGGCCGAGTCGAGCATCACCGAGACGCTGAGTGATCACGAGATCTCAGAAGACGAGTCCAATGCCATTTATCACAGCTTCGTCGAGATCATGACGGAGTACGGCAGAGTTAACGGCACCGGTGACCAGGCCAAAGATTCCACGCTGAAGATTGCTCAGAAACACGATGGACTGATCGTCATCCGGGAAAAGGACCTTCGATCTCTCATCTTGGCCAAAATGGGCTGGTCGTTGGAGGAGGGTGATGGTCGGTACCGAATGACCCTCAATCTTATGACGACGCTCCAAGAGAAGGGGCTGCTGTACTCGCGACATAATCACGCCGACATGAGCCGATTTTTGCCGATGTACTCGGTATCGTTGCGCAACGCACAAACGGGTGCTCACCTCACGACCTGGGAACCTTGCATTATTGTCGTGCCAGTTGCCACCACCCCCGAGCTTGCGGGCCTCAGTGGATTACCCAACATGGGTACTAAGCTGGATATCGAGCGCCCATTGTTCACGCACAATCTGGGAATCACTGAAGCAGATGCGCTTCGGGAGATCGTTGCCCGTGGTTTCAGTGCTGAAATCGCCGCGAAGATGAACATCGCCGGCAAGCAAGAAGTGAAGCCACAACCAGCACCAGCACCAGCACCAGCACCAGCACCAGCACCAGCACCAGCACCAGCACCAGCACCAGCACCAGCACCAGCACCAGCACCAGCACCAGCACCAGCACCACAAGTTCGGGCTGATGAAGGATTTAGTCAACCCATAGCTGATACCGCGAGTGTTCCTCAACCTAATGCTCCAACAGTCGACTCAACCGAGCACGCAACATCTGCGCTCGCCGGCGCTGCAAGCGGTGATTCCGAGCAAAGTGACGTTCCAGGGACGCAATCCGGTATCTCCGCTGAAGCGCTAGCGGCGCAGGATGATGACCCGCTCATGAGTGGTGGTGCAGATGACGACTTGCTAGATGAGGACCTGCAGAGCTTGTCGATTAGCTCGTTCGGTCCCGGGCAGGAGGTGGAACTGGAGGAAGATTTTCTCGCCATAGAACCTGGGCACTCAGGGAGCGATGACGTCGATGATGTGGATGATGTGTTCGGCGCATTCGCGCCCAGTGAATCCTCGATCGTGGACACAGCCGAGCAAAGCGTGAATTCAACTGCAGGAGAAGAAGGGCCGGGCGCTTCGCTCATACACAATGATGGTGATCTAGGCGTACCGGCGCCGGCACCTGTGGCGGTAGCCATACCTGATCCTGATGCAACCCCAACGAAAAGGATAAGCCCTGCTGCCGAATCCGCAGCGCTCAGGGCTCTTGAAGAGGCAGGCGCCAACTTCACTGCATTCGTTGCACCAAGGAAGAAAAAGCCAGGCCCTGCTGAGCAGCTAGAGGGTATCCGCGCAGCAGTAAAAGCGGAAGAAATACCGATTTGTGGGACAAGAGATGGGTTTGATTACGTGTTGGAGTCAGACCTGATGGTCTACGACCCAAAACTGAAATTGAGCACGCTGATTCGGGCGGGGAAGTTGCCTACCGTCGAGCCTAAGCCAGGCGTGGTAATGGTGGGCATTCCGATGGCGCCGATGCAGCTGGACCTTTGACGAGCTGCCGGCTCTGATCATGACTCCCTGGCTGACATCAAGAAAGCCAGGGAGCCATGATCAGTCGTAGGTCTGAGCGTACTGCTTTTCGGTCAAACGGCTCAGCAGTTTGAAATAATTTGCTCGCGTCGACTGATCAAATACGTCGGTTTGAACTGAGAGCATGTCCAACGCAGCTGCATCCTCTCCTTTGCCCGAAGTGAAAGGAAGTGGAGCTGTGGCATAAAACACATTGCCGTTACTAGCCTGGGCCGCATCCAAGACGGCTTTAACTTCCAGGTAGCGCGGGTAACGAGTAGCAGTAAGGAAATCCCCATCATAAACGTCGAGCTCGCCTGATTGGTCCTCGACCAACACAGCCATCAATGGCCAGTTGTTTTCGGAGCCATCCTTGCGCGAACCGCCCGTATCTGGGCTAGCAAAAAAGATGACCTTACGAAAGGTGTTGGTGGCAAACACCTGCAGAAGCGCTGCCTCGTTAGATGCACTGTCCGTGCATGTCTTGCGGTTAGCCATAAAAAGTCCTCATCTAAAGTAGCACCACGCGGTGCGTTATTGGGGTTTGGGGAGCAATGGAACCAAAAACCAACGTAAGCCCTACCAACGCTTTTCGGTGTCTTCTTCCCAGGCGCCCATCTCGACAAAACAGTTGCGCATGTCGGCCTCCTGGCTGATCTCGGTCAGCAGGTCATGCACGCTCTTGTCCAGCTCATCGTCGCTCCGATACGGAATGGTCAACTCATAGTGGCCGGCATCCAGCCGCTTCATGCCATAGGGCTCCAGGCAGTAGCGCTCAATGTTCTCCGTGGCCCGCTTCCGGCCGCGCACGAACTTGCTGTTATTCACCACCGCGAGGCGCAGGGTGACGGTGGCCACCCGCTCGGCGGCGGGCGGCTCTGCCGGCGACGCGGCCGAAGGCTGCTGGTCGCGTGACCTGGCGCTCTTCTGGTACGCGCCGATCTCGACACCACGGTGGCGCAGGTAGCTGTACAGCGTGCTCTTGGAGATGTGCAGCTTCTCGCCGATCGCGCTGACGCTCAGGCGACCTT
>NZ_BCBJ01000100.1:0-5749 GCF_001320605.1 Pseudomonas sp. NBRC 111133
GGGGTTTCGGCCGCCATGGCGGTGGCCTCAGCCTTGGCTGGCAGGCCCTTGGGACGGCCACCGATCCGGCCACGCGCCCGTGCGGCCGACAGACCCGCCTGAGTCCGCTCGCGGATCAGCTCGCGCTCGAACTCCGCCAGCGAGGCGAACAGGTTGAACACCAGGCGGCCTTGGGCGTGGGTGGTGTCGATGGGGTCATTCAGGCTCTGTAAGCCGACCTTGCGCTCTGCCAGCTCGCCGACCAACTCGACCAGGTGCTTGAGGGAACGCCCAAGGCGATCCAGCTTCCAGATCACCACGGCATCACCCGGCCGCACGTTGGCCAGCAGTTTGTCCAACTCCGGCCGGGCGCTTTTCGCGCCGCTGGCGATGTCTTGGTAGATGCGTTCGCACCCGGCCTGTTTCAGGGCATCGACTTGTAGGTCGGCTTTCTGATCCCGAGTGCTCACTCGCGCATAACCGATCTTCATCAAAAGTACTGTTTACTCGACTACGTTAGTAATAGTTGAACTTTGATTAAGCGTACCAGTTATTTGAACCGTAGCGCGGGGAGCTTAACGAACCGAGCCATTCCTCGATAGAGTTCGGCAAAACCTTCGTTTTGTCGAACCATTGCATCGCCCTTTGTGATTGGCGTATAAACACACAAACACCTATTAGCGGAGAACGCTATGAATACCATTCGCTGGAATGTCGCCGTCTCGGCCGACACCGACCAGTCGCTTCGGATGTTTCTGGCCAGCCAGGGCGGCGGCCGTAAGGGCGACCTGTCGCGCTTCATCGAAGAAGCGGTACGGGCACACATCCTGGAGCTGAGCGCTGAGCAGGCCAAGGCCGCTAACGCCCATCTGAGTGAGGCAGAATTGACCAACGCGGTTGACGAAGCGCTCGACTGGGCACGTAAGCGCTGATGCGGGTCGTGTTGGATACCAACATCCTGTTCAGCGCCCTGATCTCGCCACATGGCGCGCCCGATGCGATCTACCGTGCCTGGCGGGCGGCGCGTTTCGAGGTGGTGACCTCGCGGATGCAACTCGATGAAATTCGTCGAGCCAGCCGCTATCCCAAGCTTCAGGCCATCCTACAGCCCGCCAAGGTGGGCGCCATGATCAATAACCTGCAACGGGCTGTGGTACTGGAGCGCCTGACCATCGAGGTCGAAGCCGATGATCCGGATGACTCGTTTTTGCTGGCCATGGCCTTGGCGGGCGATGCGGACTACCTGGTAACCGGTGATCGCCGCGCCGGCCTGCTGCAACGCGGGCACATCGAACGCACGCGGATCGTCACGCCCGCCGTGTTCTGCGTCGAGGTGCTGTGATCAATGCCGGTCGGTTTTCTGACTCAAGAGCAACGCGACGGTTTTGGCCGCTATGTTGATTCGCCCAGCCGTGAAGAGCTGGAACGTTACTTCCACCTGAGCGATGAAGACCGTGAAGCCATCCAGGTGCTGCGGGGTAACCATAACCGTCTGGGTTATGCCGTTCTGCTGACCACCGTCCGCTTCGTTGGCGTTCTGCCGGACAAGCCCGCCGCCGTGCCGGTGGAAGTCCTGCAGGTGCTTTGCCGACAACTGGCGATTCCAGACCCCGACTGCCTCCAGCGCTATAGCGATCATCGCCGCTGGATACATGCCACCGATATTCAGAACCGCTTTGGCTATCGTCATTTCACCGATCCGGGCATCGGCTTTCGCTTGAGCCGCTGGCTGTATGCCCTCTGCTGGACGGGCACCGACCGGCCGGGAGTGCTGTTTGAGCGAGCCACCTCGTGGCTGTTCACACAGAAAGTCCTCCTGCCTGGTGTGTCTCAACTAGAGCGCTTTATCGCCCAGTTGCGCAGTCGGGTCGAAGAACGCCTCTGGTTTACGCTGGGCCGCAGCGTGACTGAGGAACAGCGATTGCAACTGCAAGACTTGCTGACGGTGGCCGAAGGCAACCGCAGCTCCCGGCTGGATCAATTGCGCTCCGGCCCGGTCATGGTCAGTGGCCCCGCGTTGATTCGGGCACTGCGCCGGCTCGATGACGTGCGCGGCATCGGCATCACCTTGCCGGCGGCGGCGCACATCCCTCCCAGCCGTATCGCCGCCCTGGCCCGCTTCGCCAACACGGCCAAGGTCACCGCGATTAATCGGCTGCCGGCGTCGCGGCGGATGGCGACACTGGTGGCCTTCGCACTCTGCCTGGAGGCGACTGCGCACGACGACGCACTGGAAGTCCTGGAGGCCTTGCTGCGCGACCTGTTCAGCAACGCGGAGAAGGCCGACAAGAAAGCCCGCATGCGCAGCCTGAAAGACCTGGATCGGTCGGCCGCGACGCTCGCCGCCGCGTGCAAGGTCGTGCTGGACAGCTCGATCAGCGATGACAACGTGCGCGCCCGGCTGTTCAACGACCTGCCGAGGACCACCCTGGAAAAGGCCCTGGAAGAGGTCAACGCGCTGATCCGCCCGGTAGATGACGTCTATTTTCTTGCATTGGAAGCGCGCTACCGCAGCGTGCGCCGCTTCCTGCCCGACCTGCTCAAGCACATCCGCTTCGGCTTCAGCCCGGCCGGCAAGGGCGTGGCGGCTAGTCTGGAGTGGCTGCAACTGAACCTGCCGCGCCGGAAGCCAGAGGATGACGCGCCGCAGGAGATCGTGGCCAAGGCTTGGCAGAAGCACATCACCCGCGAAGATGGCTCCCTCGACATGGGTGCCTATGTGTTCTGCACGCTCGATGCGCTGCGCACGGCCCTGCGCCGCCGCGATGTCTTCGTCTCGCCCAGTTGGCGCTATGCCGACCCGCGCCTTGGCCTGCTCGACGGTGCCGAATGGCTGGCGGCGCGACCGATCATCTGCCGGTCACTGGGCCTGACCATCGACGCCAAAACCACCCTGGACGCCTTGTCCGTCGAGCTGGATGCAACCTGGCTGGCAGTAGCCGCGCGCCTGCCCGACAACCCGGCGATTCAACTGAGCGAGAACACCGAGGGCAAGACCGAACTGTCGCTCGGGGCGCTGGACAAGCTGGACGAGCCCTGCTCGTTGCTGCAACTGCGGGCGGCCGTGTCTGACCTGATGCCGCGTGTCGATCTGCCGGAAATCCTCTTGGAAATCGCCGCCCGCACTGGCTTTTCCGAGGCCTTCACCCATGTCTCCGAACGCAATGCACGCGCCGACAACCTGGTCACCAGCCTCTGCGCGGTGCTGTTGGGCGGGGCCTGCAACACCGGCCTGGAGCCCTTGATCCGCACCGACAACCCGGCGCTGCGCCGTGACCGGCTGTCCTGGGTCAGCCAGAATTATATCCGCGACGACACCCTGTCAGCGGCTAACGCCATCCTGGTCGGAGCGCAAAGCCAACTGGAACTGGCCCAAGTCTGGGGTGGCGGCGAGGTCGCCTCCGCCGATGGCATGCGCTTCGTCGTACCGGTGCGCACCGTGCATGCCGGCCCCAATCCGAAGTATTTCGGCACCGGCCGGGGTGTCACCTGGTACAACCTGATTTCCGACCAATTCTCCGGCCTCAACGCCATCACCGTGCCCGGCACGCTGCGCGACAGCCTGGTGTTGCTGGCGGTCGTGCTGGAACAGCAGACCGAGTTGCAGCCGACGCAAATCATGACCGACACCGGGGCCTACAGCGATGTGGTGTTCGGGCTCTTCCGCCTACTTGGCTACCACTTCAGTCCGCGGCTGGCCGATGTCGGCGGTACCCGCTTCTGGCGCACGCGCCCGGACGCGGACTACGGCAAGCTCAACGGGCTGGCCCGCCAGTCGGTCAAACTCGACCTGATCGCCGAGCACTGGGACGACCTGCTGCGCCTGGCCGGCTCGCTCAAACTCGGCCGGGTGCCGGCGACTGGCATCATGCGCACGCTGCAAACGGGAGATAGACCCACCCGGCTGGCCCAGGCGCTGGCCGAATTCGGGCGGATCGAAAAGACTCTGCACACGTTGACCTATATCGACGACGAGTCCAAGCGCCGCGCCACCCTGACCCAGTTGAACCGAGGCGAAGGCCGGCACAGCCTGGCCCGCGCCGTGTTCCACGGCAAACGCGGCGAGCTCCGCCAGCGCTACCGCGAAGGCCAGGAAGACCAGCTCGGTGCTCTGGGCCTGGTGGTGAACATCATCGTGCTGTGGAACACCCTCTACATGACGGCGGCCGTGGAACGGCTCAAGCAGCACGGCTATCCAGTGCTGGAAGAGGATTTGGCCCGGCTATCGCCGCTGATCTACGAGCACATCAACATGCTCGGGCGGTATTCCTTTGCGGTACCGGAAGAAGTTGCGCGCGGCGAGCTGCGGCCACTGCGTAATCCAGACGACGACCTGTGATCCCCCTAAACGCTATGAGCAACACCCAAGCTGCTGCTGGATCGGCGGGCACTTCACCGAGCCGAACGAACAGAAAACGCAGCAATCCCCTGGGTTGGGGCGCAGCAGCGCCTTGCAGTTGCTGCACTCGTAATAGAACTGGCAGGCGTCCGTGGGCATGGTTTCCGGCTTGGCGAAGCCGCAGCGCGGGCAAGTCAGCACGGACTCAAGGACAATGGCGCTCATCGTGACCTCACTTCTGCACTGTGGAGGGGTATCCCGCGTTCGCGGTCGCCTCAGTCAGTGCCTCGGGCTGGGCCTTATCGGGATCGTAGGTGACGGTCGCCGTCTTCTGGTCGAAATTGACCTGGACGTCACTCACGCCGGACACCTTCTCCAGCGACTTCTTGACCGTGATCGGACAGAGTCCGCACGTCATGTTCTGCACGTCGAGCGTGACGGTTTTCGGGGGAGCCGCCAGCGCCACGAAGGGCAAGGCGAAAAGCACGGCGATCAGCAGTTTGCGCATGGTTAATCTCCTTCAGTAGAACAGCGGGGCGAGCCACGGCACGGCCAATAGGCCGAGCAGCAGCACGCTGACGATCCAGAACACGAGTCGCTGTCGCACGAGCGTGCGCGGATCGGCGCAGGGTGTACCTGGCGTACAAACCTGTGGCACCAGGTAGAGCTTGCGGAATGCCAATCCCAGGAACAGTAGAGTCAACCCGATGAAGAGGGGGCGTAGTGGCTCCATCATGGTCAGAGCGCCCACCCACGTACCGCCGACACCGAGTGCCAACAGCACCAGTGGCCCGACACAGCACACCGACGCACCGATGGCGGTCAGCGAACTCGCGACCAGCGAGCCTTTCCCGGTGAGTTGCATCCCCATTCCCATCTCCTGAGCCTGATTGCCTAGGTGCTATTCTAAACTCCGTACCAAAGTACGGAATCAAGGAGAAAGTGATGGCCACAGAGCTGACCATTGGCAAGCTGGCAGACGCCGCCGGGGTGAACGTCGAGACGATCCGCTACTACCAGCGACGCGGGCTGCTGGATGAACCAGCCAAACCCTTGGGTGGCCATCGGCGCTATCCGGTGGACATGGTGAAGCGACTGCGTTTCATCAAGCGGGCTCAGGCGCTGGGTTTCACGCTCTCGGAAGTCGGTGGACTGCTGACGCTGGATGAGTCGTGCGCCTGTGCCGAAACGCGAGCACGGGCTGCACGCAAGCTCGCGTTGATCGAGCAGAAGATGGCCGACTTGGTCGTCATGCAGCAACTGTTAGGCGAACTGGTGCAGCAATGTGATGCGGGAGACGGCGGAA
Source organism: Pseudomonas sp. NBRC 111133 (assembly GCF_001320605.1). Taxonomy (NCBI): domain Bacteria; kingdom Pseudomonadati; phylum Pseudomonadota; class Gammaproteobacteria; order Pseudomonadales; family Pseudomonadaceae; genus Pseudomonas; species Pseudomonas sp. NBRC 111133. The sequence goes on from NZ_BCBJ01000100.1 coordinate 5,625, forward strand.
CGATCTGCCCGATCATCGAGGCACTGATCAGAGAGTAATGCCTGGCGGGTGAGCTGGAGATCGGAAAGCCCCTTTACGGTGGGATTCAGAGCTTACGTTGGTTTTTGGTTCCATTGCTCCCCAAA
>NZ_BCBJ01000101.1:0-50503 GCF_001320605.1 Pseudomonas sp. NBRC 111133
GGGATCTGGCCGAGTTTGACCGGCTGGAGATCATTCGTACCTGGCGGTTTGCCCGTGGGGACCGTTTGTCCAGTAATTGAATGCAGGCTTGGGCGTTGGGCTTGAGATGTGTGGTGGCGCTCGATCTCAAAGGCGCCAAAAACCTAAAGGCAGGCGTCAACCAAACGACACAAATCCGCACCTTGTCAGCCTCGCCACCTGGCGCCACACTATCCCCCATGAAAACCCTCGCCCCGAGCTACCTCAAGCATCAGTTCCTGATCGCCATGCCGCACATGGCCGATCCGAACTTCGCCCAGACCCTCACGTACATCGTCGAGCACAACGAGCATGGCGCCATGGGCCTGGTGGTCAACCGGCCGCAGGAGCTGAACCTGGCCGACATCCTCGAGCAGCTGCGCCCGGATGAAACACCACCGGCCAGCACCTTGCAGGTGCCGATCTACCAGGGTGGTCCGGTGCAGACTGACCGCGGCTTCGTGTTGCACAGCAGCGAATGCAGCTTCCAGGCCACCGTGGCGCTGGAAGGGCTGGCGCTGACCACGTCGCAGGACATCTTGCTGGCCATCGCTGCCGGGGTAGGCCCGAAACAAAGCCTGATCACCCTGGGTTATGCCGGCTGGGAAGCCGGACAGCTGGAAGCCGAGCTGGCCGACAACGCCTGGCTCAACTGCCCGTTCGACCCGGAAATCATCTTTGGCCTGGCCAGCGACCTGCGCCTGGACGCCGCCGCCGCCAGCCTGGGGATCAACCTGAACCTGCTGACCAGCCAGGCGGGCCACGCCTGATGGCCGAACTACGCCTGCTGCTGGGTTTTGACTACGGCAGCAAACAGATCGGTGTGGCCGTTGGCCAGGTCATTACCGGCCAGGCCCGCGAGCTGTGCACCCTGAAGGCGCAGAACGGCGTACCGGACTGGGCTCAGGTGGAAAAGCTCATCAATGAGTGGAAACCCGACGCCATCGTCGTCGGCCTGCCGCTGAACATGGACGGCACGCCCAGCGAAATGAGCGCCCGCGCCGAAAAATTCGCCCGCCGCCTGAATGGCCGCTTCAACCTGCCCGTGCACACCCACGACGAGCGCCTGACCACCTTCGAGGCCAAAGGCGAGCGCATGGCCCGTGGCGGCCAGCGCGGCAGCTACCGCGACAACCCGGTCGATGCCATCGCCGCCGCCCTGTTGCTACAAGGCTGGCTGGAGGCCAATACCTGATCATCTTTGCCGCCGGGCCCGCCCGGCGCACCCTTCCGAGGAGCCCGCAATGAGCCTACCCAATCCCGCCGAGCTGATCCGGCAGATGGCTGTCGACCTTGGCGTCCACCTGGCCCGCCGCAACATCAGCGAGCCACGTTACATCGGCATCCGCACCGGCGGTGTCTGGGTTGCCCAGGCCCTGCAGGAAGCCATGGGTGATACCAGCCCCATGGGCACCCTGGACGTTTCGTTCTACCGCGACGACTTCAGCCAGAACGGCCTGCACCCGCAAGTGCGCCCGTCCGAGTTGCCGTTCGAAGTGGAAGGCCAGCACCTGGTGCTGGTGGATGACGTGCTGATGAGCGGCCGCACCGTGCGCGCTGCGCTCAACGAACTGTTCGATTATGGCCGCCCGGCCAGCGTCACCCTGGTCTGCCTGCTGGACCTGGATGCCGGCGAACTGCCGATCCGCCCGAATGTGCTGGGTGCCACCCTGTCGCTGGCCGCCCATGAACGGGTAAAATTGACCGGACCCGCACCGCTCGCCCTCGAGCGCCAGGACCTCGCCTCCGCTTCCGCCCTTTAAGAGTCCCCCGCGATGACGCCATTCGACGCCAAGCGCCCGCTGCAGCTCAATGATCAGGGCCAGCTGCGCCACTTCCTCTCGCTGGACGGTTTGCCCCGCGAACTGCTCACCGAAATTCTCGACACCGCCGACTCCTTCCTGGAAGTTGGTGCCCGGGCAGTGAAAAAAGTCCCGTTGCTGCGCGGCAAGACCGTGTGCAACGTGTTCTTCGAAAACTCCACCCGTACCCGTACCACCTTCGAGCTGGCAGCCCAGCGCCTGTCGGCCGACGTGATCAGCTTGAACGTGTCGACCTCCTCGACCAGCAAGGGCGAGACCTTGTTCGACACCCTGCGCAACCTCGAAGCCATGGCCGCCGACATGTTCGTCGTGCGCCACTCCGACTCCGGCGCCGCACACTTCATCGCCGAGCACGTGTGCCCGGACGTTGCCGTGATCAACGGCGGTGACGGCCGCCATGCGCACCCGACCCAGGGCATGCTCGACATGCTCACCATCCGCCGCCACAAGGGCAGCTTCGAGAACCTGTCGGTGGCCATCGTCGGCGACATCCTGCACTCGCGCGTGGCCCGCTCCGACATGCTGGCGCTCAAGGCGCTGGGTTGCCCGGATATCCGCGTGATCGGCCCGAAAACCCTGATTCCGATTGGCATCGAGCAGTATGGCGTGAAGGTGTACACCGACCTCGCCGAAGGCCTGAAAGACGTCGATGTGGTGATCATGCTGCGCCTGCAACGCGAGCGCATGGCGGGTGGTTTGCTGCCCAGCGAAGGCGAGTTCTACCGCCTGTTCGGCCTGACCACCGCACGCCTGGCCGGGGCCAAGCCCGACGCCATCGTCATGCACCCGGGCCCGATCAACCGGGGCGTGGAAATCGAGTCGGCGGTGGCCGACGGCAAGCACTCGGTGATCCTCAACCAGGTCACCTACGGCATCGCCGTGCGCATGGCCGTGCTGTCCATGGCCATGAGCGGGCAGAACGCGCAACGTCAATTCGACCAGGAGAACGCCCAGTGACCCTCAGTATTCTCGGCGCCCGGGCCATCGACCCCAAGACAGGCCTGGATCAGGTGACCGACCTGCACCTGGACGGCGGCCGCATTGCCGCCATCGGCGCTGCCCCGGCCGGCTTCAGCGCCAGCCGCACGATCCAGGCCGATGGCCTGGTTGCCGCGCCCGGCCTGGTCGACCTTGGCGTGTCCCTGCGCGAGCCGGGCTACAGCCGCAAAGGCAACATCGCCAGTGAAACCCGCGCGGCCGTGGCGGGTGGTGTCACCAGCCTGTGCTGCCCGCCGCAAACCAAGCCGGTACTGGACACCTCGGCCGTGGCCGAGTTGATCCTGGACCGCGCCCGCGAAGCCGCCAACAGCAAGGTCTACCCGATCGGCGCCCTGACCAAAGGCCTGGAAGGCGAACAACTGGCCGAGCTGGTAGCCCTGCGCGACACCGGTTGCGTGGCCTTTGGCAACGGCCTGAAGGAAATCCCCAACAACCGTACCCTGGCCCGCGCCCTGGAATACGCCGCCACCTTCGACCTGACCGTGGTGTTCCACTCCCAGGACCGCGACCTGTCCCAGGGCGGCCTGGCCCATGAAGGGGCCATGGCCAGCTTCCTCGGCCTGCCGGGCATTCCGGAAACCGCCGAGACCGTGGCCCTGGCGCGCAATCTGCTGCTGGTGGAACAGACCGGCGTGCGTGCTCACTTCACCCAGATCACCAGCGCCCGTGGCGCGCGGCTGATCGAGCAGGCCCAGCAGCTTGGCCTGCCGGTGACCGCCGATGTGGCGCTGTACCAACTGATCCTTACCGACGAGTCGCTGCGTGAGTTCTCCAGCCTGTACCACGTGCAGCCACCGCTGCGCACCGCCGCCGACCGTGACGGCCTGCGTGCGGCGGTGAAGTCGGGCGTGATCCAGGCGATCTCCAGCCACCACCAGCCGCACGAACGCGATGCCAAGCTGGCACCGTTCGGCGCCACCGAGCCGGGTATCAGCAGCGTCGAGTTGCTGCTGCCACTGGCCATGACGCTGGTGCAGGACGGCCTGCTCGACCTGCCGACCCTGCTCGCCCGCCTGAGCAGCGGCCCGGCGGCTGCACTGCGCCTGCCGGCCGGTGAGCTGAAAGTGGGTGGCGCGGCCGACCTGGTGCTGTTCGACCCTCAAGCCTCCACCGTTGCCGGCGAGCAGTGGTTCTCGCGTGGCGAGAACTGCCCGTTCATCGGCCACTGCCTGCCGGGTGCCGTGCGTTATACCTTGGTCGATGGGCATGTTTGCCACGAGGCCTGAGTAACCTTCTTCGCGGGCACGCCCGCTCCCACAGGATCACCACTAACCCAAGGCATGTGGTAACCCTGTGGGAGCGGGCATGCCCGCGAATGCCCTCGCACGGTTCCCCCTGCCAAGCGCGACCATTCATCCCCCACGGTTGAAATCCTTCCCCCCACCCCCATATGAGTCTGCATCAGGCACTTTCGCCCCGCTGCGTGGAGACTCTCCCCTTGACCACCATCGTTTCTGTCCGCCGTAACGGCAAAGTCGTCATGGGTGGCGACGGCCAGGTATCCCTCGGCAACACCGTGATGAAAGGCAACGCCAAGAAAGTGCGCCGCCTGTACCACGGCCAGGTCATTGCGGGCTTCGCCGGTGCCACCGCCGACGCCTTCACCCTGTTTGAACGCTTTGAAGGCCAACTGGAAAAACACCAGGGCCACCTGGTCCGCGCCGCCGTCGAGCTGGCCAAGGAATGGCGTACCGACCGCTCCCTGAGCCGCCTGGAAGCCATGCTGGCTGTGGCCAACAAGGACGCGTCCCTGATCATCACCGGTAACGGCGACGTGGTCGAACCCGAAGACGGCCTGATCGCCATGGGTTCCGGTGGCGCCTACGCCCAGGCCGCAGCCCGCGCCCTGCTGAACAAGACCGACCTCTCGGCCCGTGAAATCGCCGAAACCGCCTTGAACATCGCCGGTGACATCTGCGTGTTCACCAACCACAACCTGACCATCGAGGAGCAGGACCTGGCCGACTGATTCAGCTGTTCTGGCGCCCCTTCCCAGTGACGGGGCTTTTCCACGCTGATTCATCTGCCCAAGGACCGTATTGACCATGTCCATGACCCCCCGCGAGATCGTCCACGAACTCAACCGCCACATCATCGGCCAGGACGACGCCAAACGCGCCGTGGCCATTGCCCTGCGCAACCGCTGGCGCCGGATGCAGCTGCCTGCCGAGCTGCGTGCCGAAGTCACCCCGAAGAACATCCTGATGATCGGCCCTACCGGCGTCGGCAAAACCGAAATCGCCCGTCGCCTGGCCAAACTGGCCAATGCGCCGTTCCTCAAGGTCGAAGCCACCAAGTTCACCGAAGTGGGCTACGTGGGCCGTGACGTCGAGTCGATCATCCGTGACCTGGCCGATGCCGCGCTGAAGATGCTGCGCGAGCAGGAGATCATCCGCGTGCGCCACCGCGCCGAAGATGCCGCCGAAGACCGCATCCTCGATGCCCTGCTGCCACAGGCACGGGTGAGCAGCTTCGCCGAAGAAGCCGCACAGACCAGCACCGATTCCAACACCCGCCAGCTGTTCCGCAAGCGCCTGCGTGAAGGCCAGCTGGACGACAAGGAAATCGAAATCGAAGTGGCCGATGCCGTGGGCGTCGAAATTGCCGCGCCACCCGGCATGGAAGAAATGACCAACCAGCTGCAAAGCCTGTTTGCCAACATGGGCAAAGGCAAGCGCAAGGCGCGCAAGCTGAAGGTGAAAGAAGCGCTGAAGATGGTGCGCGATGAAGAAGCGAGCCGCCTGGTCAACGAGGAAGAGCTCAAGGCCAAGGCCCTGGAAGCGGTCGAGCAGCATGGCATCGTGTTCATCGACGAAATCGACAAGGTTGCCAAGCGCGGCAACGTTGGCGGTGCTGACGTGTCCCGTGAAGGCGTACAGCGCGACCTGCTGCCGTTGATCGAAGGCTGCACCGTCAACACCAAGCTGGGCATGGTCAAGACCGACCACATTCTGTTCATTGCCTCGGGTGCATTCCACCTGAGCAAGCCAAGCGACCTGGTGCCCGAGCTGCAAGGCCGTCTGCCGATTCGCGTGGAACTGAAGGCACTGACCCCGGAAGACTTCGAACGCATCCTGCAAGAGCCGCATGCCTCGCTGACCGAGCAGTACCAGGCCCTGTTGAAAACCGAAGGCCTGAACATCGCGTTCCAGGCTGACGGCATCAAGCGCCTGGCCGAGATTGCCTACCAGGTGAACGAGAAGACCGAGAACATCGGTGCACGTCGCCTGCACACCCTGCTTGAGCGTTTGCTCGAAGAGGTGTCGTTCAGTGCTGGCGACCTGGCCAGCACCCACGACGAAACGCCGATCCAGATCGACGCTGCCTATGTGAACAGCCACCTGGGTGAGCTGGCGCAGAACGAAGACTTGTCGCGTTACATCCTGTAAGTCCGCACGGGGCCGCTTTGCGGCCCCTTGCACATTCCTCCAAATCTCCAGAAGCTGTACTTCATCAGCTCCCGAGAGATTCCCCCATGGCCCGTCTACCTACCGCCATCAACCTGCACAAAGCCTCGAAAACCCTCACCCTCACCTACGCCCCCGGCGAGGTGTACACCCTGCCCGCCGAATTCCTGCGCGTGCATTCCCCCTCCGCCGAGGTCCAGGGCCACGGCAACCCCATCCTGCAATTTGGCAAGATCAACGTCGGCCTCGTCGGCCTGGAACCTGCCGGCCAATATGCACTGAAAATGACCTTCGACGACGGCCATGACAGCGGCCTGTTCACCTGGGAGTACCTTGAACAGCTGTGCCTGCGCCAGGAACAGTTGTGGGCCGAGTACCTCGACGAACTGCACAAGGCCGGGAAATCCCGCGATCCGGCCGAATCGGTCGTGAAACTCATGCTCTAGCGCAAGGGCTGCAGGGTTTAGAGCGCATTTTCTAAATTCATCTGTTTGAATGACTTACAGACAGCCCAGTGAAGGGCTGTCTTGCGCATTACATGAAAGTCGGGTAACCAATGGGTGTGGCAAGTTCCCTGCATCATTTTGCAGGCAGTCAGAACCCCCGCAGCACCGCTGTTCCTTATCACTGGTCACCCGAGTAGCAGTACCGGGCTCAGGGCTGTGCTCCTGTCACAGCAACCGGTACTCGTCTCAGGACAACGGAGCGTCGTAGATGAGTAACAAGAACAACGATGAGCTGCAGCGGCAGGCCTCGGACAATACCCTGGGGCTGAACCCGGTCATCGGCATTCGCCGCAAGGACCTGTTGAGCTCGGCACGTACCGTGCTGCGCCAGGCCGTGCGCCAACCGCTGCACAGCGCCAAACATGTGGCCCACTTTGGCCTGGAGCTGAAGAACGTGCTGCTGGGCAAATCCAGCCTGGCCCCGGAAAGCGACGACCGTCGCTTCAATGACCCGGCCTGGAGCAACAACCCGCTGTACCGCCGCTACCTGCAAACCTACCTGGCCTGGCGCAAGGAGCTGCAGGACTGGATTGGCAGCAGCGACCTGTCACCGCAAGACATCAGCCGCGGCCAGTTCGTCATCAACCTGATGACCGAAGCCATGGCACCGACCAATACCCTGTCCAACCCGGCAGCGGTCAAACGCTTCTTCGAAACCGGTGGCAAGAGCCTGCTCGACGGCTTGTCTAACCTGGCCAAGGACATGGTCAACAACGGCGGCATGCCCAGCCAGGTAAACATGGACGCCTTCGAAGTGGGTAAGAACCTGGGCACCAGTGAAGGTGCCGTCGTGTACCGCAACGATGTACTGGAGCTGATCCAGTACAGCCCGATCACCGAACAGGTGCATGCCCGCCCGCTGCTGGTGGTGCCGCCGCAGATCAACAAGTTCTATGTGTTCGACCTGAGCCCGGAGAAGAGCCTGGCGCGCTACTGCCTGCGCTCGCAGCAGCAAACCTTCATCATCAGCTGGCGCAACCCGACCAAGGCCCAGCGCGAGTGGGGCCTGTCCACTTACATCGATGCGCTCAAGGAAGCGGTCGATGCCGTGCTGGCCATTACCGGCAGCAAGGACCTGAATATGCTCGGTGCCTGCTCCGGCGGCATCACCTGCACCGCACTGGTAGGCCACTATGCCGCCCTCGGTGAGAACAAGGTTAATGCCCTGACCCTGCTGGTCAGCGTGCTGGACACCACCATGGATACCCAGGTTGCGCTGTTCGTCGACGAGCAGACCCTGGAGTCTGCCAAGCGCCATTCCTACCAGGCCGGCGTACTGGAGGGCAGCGACATGGCCAAGGTGTTCGGCTGGATGCGCCCCAACGACCTGATCTGGAACTACTGGGTCAACAACTACCTGCTCGGCAACGAGCCGCCCGTGTTCGACATCCTGTTCTGGAACAACGACACCACACGCCTGCCGGCCGCCTTCCACGGCGACCTGATCGAAATGTTCAAGAGCAACCCGCTGACCCGCGCGGACGCCCTGGAAGTGTGCGGCACCCCGATCGACCTGAAGAAAGTGCAGTGCGACATCTTCAGCGTTGCCGGCACCGCCGACCACATCACCCCGTGGCAGTCGTGCTACCGCTCGGCGCACCTGTTTGGCGGCAAGATCGAGTTCGTGCTTTCCAACAGTGGCCATATCCAGAGCATCCTCAACCCGCCAGGCAACCCCAAGGCACGCTTCATGACCGGCGCCGATCGCCCAGGTGACCCGGTGGCCTGGCAGGAAAACGCCACCAAGCATGCCGACTCCTGGTGGCTGTACTGGCAGAGTTGGTTGAGCGAACGTGCCGGGGAGCTTAAAAAGGCGCCGACCCGCTTGGGCAACCGCGCCTATGCCGCTGGCGAAGCCTCACCGGGTACCTACGTTCACGAGCGTTGAGTGGCCTTGCCGTGGCCGCCACCGGCGCGCCACGGTGCTTTTTTCACCGAAGAGTCGAATGCATGCCGGAACCCTACATCTTCAGGACCGTCGAACTGGACGACCAATCCATTCGCACCGCCGTCCGCCCGGGCAAGCCGCACCTGACACCGTTGCTGATTTTCAACGGCATCGGCGCCAACCTGGAGCTGGTGTTCCCGTTCATCGAGGCGCTGGACCCGGACCTTGAGGTCATCGCCTTCGATGTGCCCGGGGTGGGTGGTTCGTCCACACCGCGTCATCCCTATCGCTTTCCGGGGCTGGCCAAGCTGACCGCGCGCATGCTCGATTACCTGGACTACGGCCAGGTCAGCGCCATCGGCGTGTCCTGGGGCGGCGCCCTGGCCCAGCAGTTCGCCCATGACTACCCGGAGCGCTGCAAGAAGCTGGTGCTGGCTGCCACTGCCGCCGGTGCCGTCATGGTGCCGGGCAAGCCCAAAGTGTTGTGGATGATGGCCAGCCCCAGGCGCTACGTGCAGCCCTCCCATGTCATCCGCATCGCGCCAATGATCTACGGCGGTACCTTCCGCCGCGACCCGGACCTGGCCCTGCACCATGCGTCCAAGGTCCGCTCTGGCGGCAAGCTGGGCTACTACTGGCAGCTTTTCGCCGGCCTGGGCTGGACCAGCATCCACTGGCTGCACAAGATCCACCAGCCGACCTTGGTGCTGGCCGGTGACGACGACCCGCTTATTCCGCTGATCAACATGCGCCTGCTGGCCTGGCGGATTCCCAACGCCCAGCTACACATAATCGACGATGGCCACCTGTTCCTGATTACCCGGGCCGAGGCGGTCGCACCGATCATCATGAAGTTTCTCCAGGAAGAACGTCAGCGCGCGGTCATGCATCCGCGCCCCGCCTCCGGCGGTTGATTGTCGCTGCCCGGAAAGCGGGTAAGACGAGGGAGTGTTGCCATGACAGACAAACCGGCCAAAGGAACGAAAACGCTCCCCGCCACCAGCATGAACGTACAGAACGCCATACTCGGCCTGCGCGGGCGCGACCTGGTGTCGACCCTGCGCAGAGTGGGCCGCCACGGCTTGACCAACCCGCTGCATACGGCGCGCCACCTGCTGGCACTCGGCGGCCAGCTGGGCCGCGTGATGCTGGGCGACTCGCCCTACCAGCCCAACCCCCGCGACGCCCGCTTCAGCGACCCGACCTGGAGCCAGAACCCGTTTTACCGCCGTGGCCTGCAGGCCTACCTGGCCTGGCAGAAGCAGACCCGCCAATGGATCGACGAAAGCCACCTGGACGACGATGACCGGGCCCGCGCGCACTTTCTGTTTGGCTTGATCAATGACGCCCTGGCGCCGAGCAACTCGCTGCTCAACCCGCTGGCGGTAAAGGAACTGCTCAATACCGGCGGGCAAAGCCTGGTGCGTGGCGTGGCCCACCTGCTCGACGACCTGCGCCATAACGACGGCCTGCCGCGCCAGGTGGACGAGCGCGCCTTCGAGGTGGGGGGCAACCTGGCGGCAACACCCGGCGCAGTGGTGTTTCGCAATGAGCTGCTGGAGCTGATCCAGTACAAGCCGATGAGTGAAAAGCAACACGCCCGGCCCTTGCTGGTGGTGCCGCCACAAATCAACAAGTTCTATATCTTCGACTTGCAGGCACACAACAGCTTCGTCCAGTACATGCTCAAGAACGGCCTGCAGGTGTTCATGGTCAGCTGGCGCAACCCCGACCCGCGCCACCGCGAGTGGGGGCTGTCCTCGTATGTGCAGGCCCTGGAGGAAGCGCTCAACGCCTGCCGCAGCATCAGTGGCAACCGCGATCCCAACCTGATGGGCGCCTGCGCAGGCGGGCTGACCATGGCCGCGCTGCAGGGGCATCTGCAGGCCAAGCGCCAACTGCGCCGGGTACGTAGCGCCACGTACCTGGTCAGCCTGCTGGACAGCAAGTTCGACAGCCCGGCCAGCCTGTTCGCCGACGAGCAGACCGTCGAGGCCGCCAAACGGCGCTCGTATCAACGGGGGGTGCTGGATGGCGGCGAGGTGGCCAGGATTTTCGCCTGGATGCGCCCCAACGACCTGATCTGGAATTACTGGGTCAACAACTACCTGCTGGGCAAGGCGCCGCCCGCGTTCGACATCCTCTACTGGAACGCCGACAACACGCGCCTGCCGGCAGCCCTGCACGGCGACTTGCTGGACTTCTTCAAGCACAACCCCCTGACCCACCCCGCTGGCCTTGAAGTGTGCGGCACGCCCATCGACCTCAAGCAGGTCGACCTGGACAGTTTCACCGTGGCCGGCAGCAACGATCACATCACCCCGTGGGATGCCGTGTATCGCTCGGCCTTGCTGCTCGGTGGCGACCGGCGCTTCGTGCTGGCCAATAGCGGGCACATCCAGAGCATCATCAACCCGCCGGGCAACCCTAAGGCTTACTACCTGGAAAACCCTAAGCTTTCGGGCGACCCGCGCGCCTGGTTCTACGAAGCCAAACGCAGCGACGGCAGCTGGTGGCCCCTGTGGCTGGAATGGATCACGCCACGTTCCGGCCCGCTCAAGGCACCCCGTACCGAACTGGGCAACAGCACGTATCCACCGCTCGGCCCGGCGCCAGGCACCTATGTCCTGACCCGATGAGCCCGACAACTGGATGAAGACCCGCGACCGTATCCTCGAATGCGCCCTGCAACTGTTCAACCAGCAGGGCGAACCGAACGTTTCCACCTTGGAGATTGCCAACGAACTGGGTATCAGCCCTGGCAACCTGTACTACCACTTCCACGGCAAGGAGCCGTTGGTGCTGGGCTTGTTCGAGCGCTTTGAAGAAGCGCTGATGCCTTTGCTCGACCCGCCCCTGGAAGTACGCCTGGACGCCGAGGATTACTGGCTGTTCCTGCACCTGATCGTCGAGCACATGGCCCAGTACCGCTTCCTGTTCCAGGACCTGTCCAACCTGACCGGGCGCCTACCCAAGCTGGCGCGGGGCATGCGTAGCCTGATCAACGCGCTCAAGCGTACGTTGGCGGCGCTGCTGGCCAGCCTCAAAGGCCAGGGGCTGGTGGAGAGTGAGACCCAGGCGTTGGGGCAGTTGGTGGAGCAGATCACCCTGACGTTAATGTTCTCGCTGGATTACCAGCGGGTGCTGGGGCGCGAGGGGGATGTGGGGATTGTGGTGTATCAGGTGATGATGCTGGTGGCGCCGCATTTGCAGGCGCAGGCGCGGGCGGCGGCGGAGCAGTTGGCGGTGCGGTATCTGGAGGGGTAGGCCTGTTGTTTAGGCGCTAAGGCCTTCGCGGGCAAGCCCGCCCCCACAGGTAGATCACTGCTCTCAAGGGCTGTGATGTACCTGTGGGAGCGGGCTTGCCCGCGACGCAGGCGACGCGGTATTAGATCAGGGTACCGGTACCCGCTGGTGCCGACGGCGTGCTGCTGACCGGGGCAGCGGCAGGTGCCGGAGCTGCGGTAGCGGCCGGGGCGGCGCTGGCTGCTGGGGCTGCTGCCGGTTTGGCCGGAGCCTTTTTCACCGCAGGCTTCTTCGCCGCAGCAGGCTTGGCCGCTGCCGGTTTGGCTGCAGGCTTGGCCGCCGCCACCTTGGCTGCAGGCTTGGCAGCAGGTTTCGCCGCTGCCGTTTTAGCTGCCGGCTTGGCCGCTGCGGTTTTTGCCGCAGGCTTGGCTGCCGCTTTGGCCAGTGGCTTGGCCGCCTTGCTCGCAGCCGGTTTGGCAGCAGCGGTGCGCGACGAAACCGGCGTAACCGAAGCACCGGTCAGCTTCTCGATCTGCTTGGTCAGGCTATCCACCTGCTGGTGCAGGGCCTTGATCTCGTTGCGGCTCGGCACACCCAGGCGCGAAATGGCGCTGTTCAGGCGCTTGTCGAACGCCTCTTCGAGTTCGCTCCATTTGCCCAATGCACGGTCCTTCACGCCAGACACGCGCGAAGTGGTGGAGGACTTGGCGGTTTCGGCCACGTCTTCAGCGGTTTTCTTCGCCTGCTTCTCGGCCTTCTCGCCATCCTTCACCAGCGAGTCGAACAGCTTCGGGCCGTCCTGGTCGATCTTCGAATAGATACCCAGCCCCGCCAGCCAGATCTTGCGGGAGTATTTCTCGATCCCGCCGACCCAGGAGCTGCCTTCTTTTTCGGTGTTCTTCTTGCCAGCCATCCTGCTCTCCTTATGGTTTGTGCGCGACGCGCTCAAGCAGCTCGTGCAACTGTTCAAGCTTGATCGACAGCGCCTCAACGTCATGTTTAGACGGAATGCCGAGGCGATTCAAGGCGCGCCCTACCCGTGCGTCGAAAGCTTTTTCGATCTTGTCGAGTTGAATTTCTACCTTGCCACGTACGCGACTGACCTCTTCAGCCGCCTCGTCGATCTGGTTGTTGGCAGCATCGAGCTCTTTGTCGATACGTTTCTTGCCACGTTTCTCGACGCCTTCGCCGGCCTTGACCAGCTCCTGGAAGTAGTCTGAGCCCTCTTGGCCAACACGGGCGTAAGCGCCAATACCCGCCAGCCAGATCTTGCGTGCGTAGCCGCGAACTTCGCCCAGGGTGCCTTGGGCATCGTCCTTCTTCTTCACATTCACTTTGGCCATGCTCTGTACCTCATGTTCATGAGTGGAGGGATGAACCGCCCATGGAGGTTGGGCTTGAGCATAAGGTAGGAGGATGAATTAGAAACTTCACCCTAAGATCGCCGCACAGATGTATCTACCGCAGCTGCATCACGCTGGCATTTCAGCATTCGCTCCTCTTTGACCGGAGCCTCATGCCATGCCCCAATCGCCCACCACACCGTCCCTATCGTTCAGGCAATGGGTTGCGACGTACTTCGCCAACCGCCCCAGCTTACGAGAGGTCGTTGCCACCATAGGCTTCGACGCACTCGTAGCACGCTACCCATGGACCCGTGAGCAACACCCGCAACTGCACTCCATCAAAGGTTTCAGCATCCTGCATGACACAGATGATGAACCATCGACACAGCCAGACAACCTTGTCGACACGTTGCTTGAACATTTCCTCAGCGGCCGGCAAATGGCACTCAAGCCCACCGATCGGCTCAGCCTGAACCCACCTGCAATCTTCCGACCCAAAGCGCAAGCCCCAACCATCGACATTCGCATGGCCGACCTGAACATTGCCTACGACGATATGCTTGCAACCCTCTGCGAAGCATTCCAGCAGGCACAGGTCAGTTTCTGGAACGGCTGCGAAGGGGACTCGGACGTAACCCGTTTGCGCTGGATGCAGCAGGTGCTCAAGGCCGCATTGCTCGGCACGCTCGAGCGTCAGGGCCTGGACAGCGACCAGAAAGCTTTGCTGTACGCAGTGCTCGCTCAGGCAAAAACCTCGGCAACCGTACAAGGTGTGCAGGTTTCGTTGAGGGCACCAGGCAATACCGTCCACGAGGTCTTGCCGGACCTGCTCATCACCGGCAAGAAAAACGCTCGCGACCTGGTCTTGTGGTGCAAGCCCTCCGGCACTGTACGCGGTTTCAGCGGGCTCGCTGCATTCGCCACCGCCCTGCGCGACGAACTTTCCGAAAGCCATGCATTCGACACGATGTCGTGGGCCTGCACGGCCCTGGACGAAGACCCGTTCGGCTACCAGGCCCGGCAGCTGCTCAACAGCCTGCTGCAAAAAATTGACCGCGTTCAGCTTGGCGCTATCGAACACGTCAGTGATCTGGAGGACGAATTCAGTCAGCTGAGCGACCCCTCATCAATATTCCCTGCGTGCTTTCGTCTTGAGCAAACCACGCCCGCCATCACGCGGCCTGACTGGCTCGACAAAGCCACGGTCACCGACCGCTTCCAGTACCACATCGCACTGCTGGAGCTGTCGGCAAGGCAAATGTTGGAGCAGGGCGAAGGCTCGCTGGATGGAATCGAAGACTTGCAGCAATACACCGTTCGCCGCCTGCGCGAGCAAATACGCGATGACCATCCTGCCCAAGTGCCTCTCAACCCTGATCAGGTTGAGATCACGATTTCGCAGGTGGTGCAGACGTCTTCCGTGGGTCCGGCAACCCTTAAGTACCTGAGAACGATCAGCCTGACCGAACTGGCTATCTCTCGCCTGCCGTTGGGCAGCGACCAGGTTGCCTCGGCCATTCAACTCTCCGGGCAACAAGCGTCTGACACCTGGATGGATCTCGACTATGTCCATGCACTGGTCGCTGCAGTGGATGTGGGTGGTCAGTATCCGCAATATGTCCATGACCAACTCAAGACTGACCCCGACAAACGTCACCAACGCTTTGCCGAAGAATGGCGTGGTGCCCTGCTGCTGAGCGCGCTGCAGGCCAAGATTGCCGGGCATTTGAACGAGCGCAACTGGCAGGTCGTCGCTGATTTCTGTCGCCGTAAAGCCCACGCCGGCGCATCGCTGAAACTGGCGCCACTGTCGTTCAATAGCGTGCCAGACGGTCCGGTCGCCAACCGGGTGCATGGCATGTTCGTCATCGAGCTACCCGCAACGGGGGCCTGGCTACTCTACTGCCCCATGAATACCACGCAGCCCATCAGGCAGTTCGACAGCCACCTCCAGTTGATGAGCAGCATACGGACCGAACAATCCCTGCAGCAGGGCATCCTCCCGTGGCTGGATGACGACGCCCGCTCCATCTATGCCGACGATGGCTTCAACCACCCGCACCTGCATGCCGGCCTCATGGAACTGGCGCACCTGCTGGGGCCCGTTTCCGGGCTGGCCGCCGATGCCATCGAGCGCCTGAGGGCCCCGGTCACCCTGGCGTTCACGCCATGGCCCGATGCAGTTGACGAGAAAATGTTCGAAGCCAGGGCCGACTTGCTCCTGTTGCTGGCCTCCTGGCAGAGTGTTTCGAACGCACAGCAACGCTGGGCACTGGTCGTACGGTTCGCCTGGCTGGCATTCAATACGGTCACACCACTGCTGCGCGGCCCTTTGGGTGTGCTGGCCTGGCTGGTGGCCGCCCTGCTCAGCATCAAGGATGACCTGACGGCATTGACCCAGGGCAGCACCGAAGAAAAGTTGCTCGCTGGCACCGACATCCTGCTGAACCTGGCCATGCTGCTGGCCCATGGCCCGGCCGCTTCCGGGCCTGAACCTGAACGGCCGTTGCCACCCAGGCCGCGCCGTATATCGCGCAACACGGCAGCGCAGCCACCCGAACAAAGCGCTTGGCAAGCGCCGATTGAGCAATCCCGCGCAACGCTTAACGTCAGCCAATGGGGCCATGACCAGCGGCTCGGCAACCTGCCTCGTGAGGCCCGCGCAGCCCTGGACACCTTGCGCGCCAACGTTAGCCTGAACGGGCTCAGTGCGCTGGCCAGTGGCCGTATGCGCGGCCTGTACAAGGTCAACGCGCGGTACTACGTAAAGCTGCAGGATGTCGCCTATGAAGTCGAAGAGCGCTATGGCGGCATGCGCATCATTGGCCCGGACGTCAGCCAAAGTGAATGGTCGCAGACCTGGGGCGCAGAGCCCGACGGCTACTACATCGTCGGCCGCGAACGCAGCCGCGGGCCTTGGCTGACGCGCTGGAACGGCGAATGGATGCTCGACCTGCACATGTCGGGTGGCATGCCGAGAACGGCCAAGGCACTGGTCGACGAAAAAAAGGAAACCTTCAAGAAAATGCTGGAAAGCCGAACGGAGAATGACAAGAAACTCACCAGCACCGAGACCTTCATTGATGGCTATCTGGAGCGGGTAAAAGCCTATGATCAGGCGCTCCTGGCATTCGAGAAGGCCGTGGATGGCCACCCTGGCGCTACCCTCGATAACCTGCCGCCCGCTTTGCGGCAACAGCGACAAGCTCTGCGGGCCCTGCGCAACGAGGGGCGTGCAAACTTCGATGTGCTGGCACTCACCTACGAAAAGCAGGCGAGGCTGATAAGGGAGCAGGCACAACTGTATGCAGACATGAGCGACCCGAAATACGCCAGGTTCGACCCCAAGGCCGCAGCCTCGTTTGCCCGTGGTCAATGGTGGGAACAGTTGCTGACCTCGGACCTGCAGCAGTTCCGCCGCCTGCTCGACATGAATGACTATGAAGCACTCAAGGAGCAGTCGCACAGGCTTGTGCAATTGCCTGCAGGCCAGGAGCAAGCGGCACTCTACCTTGACTACAGCAAGCGCGTCGAAGCCGCCCTGGCGACTCATCGACGCATTTTCAACGTCAGCCAGCGCCTTGACCAGAACCTCGGCGAAGCGCTGACAGATGACAAGATCCAGTTCTCGGGCAAGCGCAAGAAACTCGACACCATCATCCAGAGGAGGCGTTATTCGACCCTGATCACCCGCGCACAGATCCTTAGCGACCTGTATCAGTTGATCGTGAGGCGAGACCTGCTCACCGTAGAAAACTTCGAAAGCACCCTGCTTTCGCAGAAAACCTTGCGCAGCAAACATTTGCACGAAGCGCTGCTGAGCCACGACAGCCTGGCCGCTGCCCATCTGACAGCCGAAGAACAGAAAGCACCGCTGGAAAGCGCTCTGGGCGAATACAAACTGACACTGGGTAATGCCGAGTACCTGCTTTCGCGCAACTTGCCGGCGGTGGACAGCCGCAAGCTCAATGAGTACATCGCTGAACTGCATGCACTGATAGACCTGACCGAAAATGACCTTGCCTACGTTTCTGCTGCGGCCGACACGCAGGATGCAATGCCCGACCAGCCCCTGACCCACAGGGTACGTCCCATCAGGCGCAAGGTGATCCGTACCAACCGGGGCAGATCCCTGGTCGTCGAGCAGGCGGATGAGGACAGCGAAGCCGTGCAAATCGACCCGATGAGCGAGCAGACGATTGCGCGCTACCAGCAACAAGGTGATCACTGGGAAGCCGTGCCGAAAGCTGCGCCAGCGCCTGACTATGCTCGCCTGCGTCGCAGCGGCAATGACCTGCTGGCCCAGAAAACTGCCAGAATCGCCCACGCCTCTCGCCACCTGGACGGCCCCAACAGCCTGGCGGACCTACTCGACTTCTATATTCAGGACATGGCGGACATCGCCGCCCCTTTGCGTGCCGGCCCGGATCAAGGGCATTCACTGGCCGCCAGGCTGGAACAGGCAATAACCGAGGTACAGGCAGAAAAGAAGCGCCTGTTGACCACTGCTTACCTGAACACCCAACACCCGGACAGCAAAGCGCTGCGCTTTCTGGTAGAGGCCGGCGAAGTCGAGGTCAGGCTGACCAGAAGCCGCAAGAAACTCAAGGCCAACGACTTTCTGGATGTGTATGACATTTATCGGCTGCAGCCCAGAGCCAAGCTCTGGGAAGCGCATTTTCATTACACCAGCGCCACTGCCAATGCCCGGCGGTTCGTCAAAGGGCATTTGAAGTTCCCGGACGCCATGAGCCGTGACGAGCGATTGCAACGGGCACTGGCGCCCACGGAGCGCTATCAGATCTATCGGGGTGACTTGCGTCTGGAGCAGATCGAGGACCTTGTCCCGTTTCCCGACAACTGAGCGCAGCGGGCGTCAGGCCAGCGCCTTGTCCAGCGCCCGCTCTATTTCACCCTTGATGGTGCCGCTCATCATCGACAGCATCATGCCCAGCTTCAGCTCCACACGGATGCTGTCCTCGCCAATGTGCACGCTGCCGTTGGCACCGCTGCGCGCCACATCGACCCGGTCACCGTTCCAGGTGGCCTTCAGGTCGTATTCGCGGCTGAGCTTGTCGACCAGGGCTTCGGCCTTGGCACGGGCGGCATCGCGGCCGAGGGAGTGTTTGCGTTCGACGCTGATCTGGGTCATGCGGGTGTTCCTGAAGATGTAGACATAATCGGCATTATGCCCGCCCCTGCCCACTGGCACACCCCGCCAAGACAAATCCGCCCGTTCGCCCTAGAATGGCGGTAATTTTTTCCGGTGAAGCGATATGAACGACCAGCGCAAAGGCGAACACGCCGAACCCACCACCCATTTCGGCTACCAGGACGTCCCTGAAAGCCAGAAGGCGAAGAAAGTCGCCGAAGTGTTCCACTCGGTGGCCGCCAAGTACGACCTGATGAACGACGTGCTGTCCGGCGGCATGCACCGCCTGTGGAAGCGCTTTACCATCGAGCTGTCGGGCGTGCGCAGCGGCAACCGCGTGCTGGATATCGCCGGCGGTACCGGCGACCTGGCCGCCAAGTTCTCGCGCCTTGTAGGCCCGACCGGCCAGGTGGTGCTGGCCGACATCAATGATTCGATGCTCAAGGTCGGCCGTGACCGCCTGCTCGACCGTGGTGTGGCCGGCAACATCGAGTTCGTCCAGGCCGACGCTGAAAAGCTGCCGTTCCCGGACAACCACTTCGACTGCGTGACCATCGCTTTCGGCCTGCGCAACGTCACCCATAAGGACGAAGCCATCCGTTCGATGCTGCGCGTGCTCAAGCCGGGCGGCCGCCTGTTGATCCTGGAGTTCTCCAAGCCGACCAACAAGCTGATGTCCAAGGCCTACGACGCCTACTCGTTCGCCTTCATGCCGCTGGCCGGCAAGCTGATCACCAATGACTCGGAAAGCTACCGTTACCTGGCCGAATCGATCCGCATGCACCCGGACCAGGAAACCCTGAAGAGCATGATGGTCGAGGCCGGTTTCGACCGCGTCACCTACCACAACATGACCAGCGGCATCGTTGCCGTGCACCGGGGGATCAAACCCTGATGCTGCTGGCCGGGCTGCTCGCCAGCGTCGAACATGGCCTGAACCGCATCCTGCGCATGGACAGCACGGCCCTGCCGCGCCTGGCCGCGCTGGAAGGCAAGGTCATCGAGATCGACTGCCGCCAACCGGCCCTGCAGGTGTTCATCCTGCCCGATGAAGAAGGCATGATGCTCGCCGCACACTGGCAGGGCGACGTCGACTGCAGCCTGCGCGCCCCGGCTGGCAGCCTGGCGCAACTGGCCCTGGCCAGGGACAAGACCGCCGTGCTGCACAGCCCGCAGGTCGAACTGCATGGCGACAGCGCCGTGCTGCTCGACCTGTTCGGCGTGCTGCAGGATCTGGAGCTGGACTGGGAGCACGAGCTGCAACGCTGGCTCGGCCCGGTTGCCACGGCCATGCTGGCCGGCCATATCCGCCTGCGTGCACGCTGGACCCGCCAGGGCCTGGCGCGCTTCAGCCAGAACCTGTCCGAGTACCTGGCCGAAGAGTCCCGCACCCTGGTGGGCAAACGCGAAGCCGAAGCCGCCTTCAGCGAACTCGATGCCCTGAAACTCGACACAGAACGCCTTGAGGCCCGCCTCAAGCGCCTCTCCCGATCACTTGATACCAGCGATAACGCATGAAGCTGCTCGCCGTCCGCCGTCTTTTTCGCATCCAGCGTGTGGTGATCCGCTACCGTCTCGATGACCTGCTGTTCGACCTGCCGCTGCCCTGGTGGCTGATGAGCCTGCGCCTGCTGATGCCGTGGCGCTGGCTGCCGCGCAAGCCGTCCGAGCTGAGCCGTGGCGCGCGCCTGCGCCTGGCATTGCAGGACCTGGGGCCAATCTTCATCAAGTTCGGCCAGTTGCTGTCCACCCGTCGCGACCTGCTGCCCAACGACATCGCCGATGAGCTGATGCTGTTGCAGGACCGTGTGCCGCCGTTCGACCCCAAGCAGGCCGTGGCCTTGATCGAGGCACAGCTGGGCGCCCCGGTGGCGCAGCTGTTCAGCCGCTTCGACGTGGAGCCACTGGCCTCGGCCTCGGTGGCCCAGGTGCATGCTGCACGTCTCAAGACCGGCGAAGAAGTGGTGGTCAAGGTGGTGCGCCCGGGCCTGAAGCCGGTCATTGCCCAGGACTTGGCCTGGCTGTTCCTGATCGCCAAGGCCGCCGAGCGCGCCTCCGCCGATGCCCGCCGCCTTCACCCGGTGGAAATCGTTGGCGACTACGAAAAAACCATTTACGACGAGCTCGACCTGCTGCGCGAAGCGGCCAACGCCAGCCAGCTGCGGCGCAACTTCGAAGGCTCCGAGCTGATGTACGTGCCCCAGGTGTACTGGGACCTGTGCCGCCCCAAGGTGCTGGTGATGGAGCGCATCTACGGCGTGCCGGTGACCGACATGGCCACCCTGGCCGACCAGCGCACCGACATGAAACTGCTGGCCGAGCGTGGCGTGGAAGTGTTCTTCACCCAGGTGTTCCGCGACAGTTTCTTCCATGCCGACATGCACCCCGGCAACATCTTCGTCAGCACCGTTAAGCCGTGGAGCCCGCAGTACATCGCTATCGACTGTGGCATTGTCGGTAGCCTTACCGCCGAGGACCAGGACTACCTGGCGCGTAACCTGATTGCCTTCTTCAAGCGTGACTACCGCCGCGTCGCCCAGCTGCACATCGACTCGGGCTGGGTACCAGCGCACACCAAGGTCAACGAATTCGAAGCAGCGATCCGCACCGTGTGCGAGCCGATCTTCGAAAAACCGTTAAAGGATATTTCCTTCGGCCAGGTGCTGATGCGCCTGTTCCAAACCGCACGGCGCTTCAACATGGAAGTGCAGCCGCAGTTGGTGCTGCTGCAAAAGACCCTGCTCAACATCGAAGGCCTGGGCCGCCAGCTGTACCCCGACCTGGACCTGTGGAGCACTGCGAAGCCGTACCTGGAACGCTGGATGCGCGACCGTTACAGCCCCAAGGCGATGTTCGGCAACATCCACAGCCAGGTCGAGCAACTGCCGCACCTGGCCGACATGGCCCGCGACCTGCTCGAACGCCTGTCACAGCCGCACCTGCACGACCCGCAACTGCCGGAACGGCGCCGCCAGGGCGACCGCTGGGCACTGCGCCTGCTGGGCGCCGGCCTGCTCGGTGGAGGTGCGGTACTGGCCGCTGGCGCCGCCGAAGCCGCCAGCCTGGCCGCCCCGGCTGCGTGGCCGGCCTGGCTGATGCTGGCCGCAGGCCTTTACCTGATCGTACGCCAATAGCCAGCCGCGCCCGTGGCTGGCACACTAGCGCAAAGGGCCCGGTACAGGAGCGGGCCCGTTTTGGAGTCGACGATGAAAGACTGGCTGGACGAGATCAAGTGGAACAGCGATGGCCTGGTACCGGCAATCGCCCAGGACCACAAGACCGGACGCGTGCTGATGATGGCCTGGATGAACCGCGAATCGCTGGCACTTACCGCCGCCGAGCAACGCGCCATCTACTGGTCGCGTTCGCGTGGCAAGCTGTGGCGCAAGGGCGAGGAATCCGGGCATGTGCAAAAGCTGCACGAGCTGCGCCTGGACTGCGACGCCGACGTGATCATCCTGATGGTCGAGCAACTGGGTCATATTGCCTGCCATACCGGCCGTGAAAGCTGCTTCTACCGCGTGTACGAAGACGGCCAGTGGAAAATCGTCGACCCGGTCCTGAAGGACCCCGATGCCATCTACAGCGCAGGACACTGACATGAGCGACACCCTCAACCGCCTGGCCCAAGTGCTTGAAGAACGCAAGCAAGCGGCGCCTGACAGCTCCTACGTGGCCAGCCTGTACCACAAGGGCCTGAACAAGATCCTCGAAAAGCTCGGCGAAGAATCGGTCGAGACCATCATCGCGGCCAAAGATGCCGCCGTGAGCAAGGATTACAGCGATGTCATCTACGAAACCGCCGACCTGTGGTTTCATAGCCTGGTGATGCTCAGCGCGCTGGGACAGCACCCACAGGCCGTGCTCGATGAGCTGGAGCGCCGTTTCGGGCTGTCCGGGCACGATGAAAAGGCCGCGCGACAGCCTTCGGCTTGAGCACAACGCATTCTAGGAGAGCACCATGGGTATTTTTGACTGGAAACACTGGATCGTCCTGCTGGTCGTCGTGGTCCTGGTGTTCGGCACCAAAAAGCTGAAAAACTTCGGCAGCGACCTGGGCGAGTCGATCAAGGGCTTCCGCAAGGCCATGAACGACGAAGAGAACAAGCCGGCCGAGCCAACACCGCCGCCTGCCCAACCTGTTCCGCCGGTGCAGAACACTGCGCAGCAGAGCCAAGGCCACACCATCGAAGGCCAGGCCCAGCCGGTCCAAGAGCCACAGCGGAAAGACTGACCCATGTTCGGCATCAGTTTCAGCGAGCTGCTGCTCGTCGGCCTGGTCGCTCTGCTGGTGCTCGGGCCCGAGCGCCTGCCGGGTGCCGCGCGCACGGCAGGCCTGTGGATCGGCCGCCTCAAGCGCAGCTTCAACAGCATCAAGATGGAAGTGGAGCGCGAGATCGGCGCCGACGACATCCGCCGCCAGCTGCACAACGAACACATCCTGCAGATGGAAGAAGAAGCCAAGCGCATCCTCAACCCGATGACGCCACCCGCACAGCCGCCGGTAACCACGGCCAGCGTGCAGCCACCTGCCGGGCTGGAAGCCAGGCCGGTCGAGCCGCCTGCCGCCCCGGCCACGCCTTCTGAACCGCCTCAACCGCCGCGAGCCCCATGAGCGAGATCCCGGAACACGACCAGCCGATGCCGCTGGTTTCGCACCTGACCGAACTGCGCACCCGCCTGCTGCGGTGCGTTGCCGTTATTTTCCTGATCTTTGCCGGGCTGTTCTCCTTCGCCCAGCAGATCTACACACTGGTCTCGGCGCCGCTGCGCGAGCACTTGCCGGCCAATGCGACGATGATCGCCACCGACGTGGCCTCGCCGTTCCTCACGCCGTTCAAGCTGACCATGATCGTGTCGCTGTTCCTGGCGATTCCGTTCATCCTGCAGCAGATCTGGGGCTTTATCGCACCCGGGCTGTACCGCCATGAAAAGCGCATCGCCATTCCGCTGCTGGTGTCGAGCATCTTCCTGTTCTATGCCGGCATGGCGTTCGCCTATTTCCTGGTGTTCCCGCTGATCTTCGGCTTCTTCGCCAGCGCCACGCCGGAAGGCGTGTCGATGATGACCGACATCGCCAGCTACCTCGACTTCGTGATGACGCTGTTCTTCGCCTTTGGCGTGGCCTTCGAAATCCCGGTAGCAGTGGTGCTGCTGGTATGGATCGGCGTGGTCGACGTGAAGTACCTGAAGAAGATCCGCCCCTACGTGATCATCGGCTGCTTCGTGGTCGGCATGGTGCTCACCCCGCCGGATATCTTCTCCCAGACCCTGCTGGCCGTGCCCATGTGGCTGCTGTTCGAGGTGGGTGTGCTGTGCGGCAGCATGATTCGCAAACGCAGCGCCCATGACGAAACCGCCGACGACCATAACGACCAGCCACCTGCGACCCAACCGTGAACCTGCTGCTTCTTGAAGAGGCCGACTTTGTTTCGGCCGACCGCGTCGTTCTTGCTGACCGGCGCCTCACCCACATGCAGGACATCCACCGCGTGGCGGTGGGCGACAACCTGCGCGTGGGCCGTATCAACGGCCTAATGGGCAAGGCCACGGTGCTACGCCTGGAAAAGCACGAAGCCGAGCTGGAAGTTGCGTTTGACCAGCCCCCACCGGCCAAGCTGCCGCTGACCCTGGTGCTGGCGGTGCCGCGGCCGAAAATGCTACGTCGGCTGTTCCAGACCGTGGCCACCCTGGGCGTGCCACGCCTGATCCTGGTGAACAGCTACAAGGTCGAGAAAAGCTTCTGGCAAACGCCCTTCCTGCAGCCCGAGAGCATTCGCGAAAACCTGATCCTTGGCCTGGAACAGGCGCGCGACACCGTGCTGCCCGAAGTCATCATCGAAAAGCGCTTCAAGCCCTTCGTCGAAGACCGCCTGCCCGCCATCGCGGCTGGTACCCTGGGCCTGGTCGGCCACCCCGGCCCCTACCCCGCCTGCCCCCGTGCCGTGGAGCAAGCCGTTACCCTGGCCATCGGCCCCGAAGGCGGCTGGATCCCCTACGAAGTCGACCTGCTAGGCAAGGCCGGGCTGGCGCCGGTGCAACTCGGTGACCGTATCTTGCGGGTCGAGACCGCGGTAACAGCGCTGCTTTCGCGTATTTTCTGACGCAAACGCCGTTTTTTCGCCTATCAAGTTTCCCTCTCCCAGGCCGATGCCTTGGCAATACAACAACTATTTGTACTGCCAAGTCGCCAGGGAGTCGTACATGTATCAATGGTTAGCCCAATCGCTGGGCAATGTGAGCGTCAATCGCAAACTGGGGCTGGGCTTCGGCCTGGTGCTGCTGTTGACCCTGGCTATCACCCTGACCGGCTGGCACGGCATGGACAGCATCATCGACCATGGCGACAAGCTGGGAAACATCTCGGTCATCCAGCAGCACACCCAGGAACTGCGCATTGCTCGACAGCACTACGAGCGCCGGCGTGACGATGCCTCGGTGGCAGAACTGGAAAAGGCCTTGGCCAACCTCGACCGCCAGGTACAGCTGATGCTCGGGTTGATCGAGCACCCCGCCGATCGCCAACGCCTGGAGCAGCAGCGCGAAGCCGTGCGCACCTACCAGCAGGCATTCAACGAACTGAAACAGGCTGGCCAGCGCCGCGAAGCCAGCCGTGACGTGCTCGGCGACAGCGCCGACAAGGCAGCGGAACTGATCGGCCGCGTGCAGCGAGGCCTGCAGCAAGGTGGCGATATCAACCAGTACCAGCATGCGGTGGATGTGAGCGCCCTGCTGCAGCAGGCACGTTTTCAGGTGCGCGGCTACACCTACAGCGGCAACGCCGACTTCCAGCAAACGGCGTTGAAGGCCATCGACCAGGCACTGGCCGAGTTGCGTGCGCTGCCGTCCAAGGTGCCTGCCGAACATGCCGCCAGCCTGGACGATGCCGCCACAGCCATGGGTGGCTACCGTGATGCGGTCATCCAGTTCGGCAATGCCCAGACCGCCAGCGAGCAGGCCCTGCAACGCATGGCCGAACAAGGCACGGTACTGCTGCAGACCAGCCAGGCGATGACCACGTCCCAAACCGAAGTGCGCGACGCCGCTGCAGCCCAGGCCAAAACCCTGCTCGCGCTTGCAACCGTGCTGGCCCTCGCCTTTGGCCTGGTGGCCGCCTGGGCCATTACCCGGCAGATCATCATCCCGTTGCGCCAGACCCTGCGCGCCGCCGAGCGGGTGGCCAATGGCGACCTGACCCAGAACCTGCCCGTACAACGCCGCGACGAGCTGGGCCAGTTGCAGGCCAGCATGCAGCGCATGACCCAAGGCCTGCGCGAGTTGATCGGCGGCATTGGCGACGGGGTAACGCAGATCGCCAGCGCCGCCGAACAGCTCTCTGCCGTCACCGAGCAAACCAGCGCCGGGGTGAACAACCAAAAGGTCGAGACGGATCAAGTGGCGACCGCCATGAACCAGATGACCGCCACTGTGCATGAAGTGGCGCGCAACGCCGAGCAGGCCTCGGAAGCCGCCCTGATGGCCGACCAGCAAGCCCGCGAAGGGGACCGTGTGGTGGGCGAGGCCGTGGCGCAGATCGAGCGCCTGGCGGGCGAAGTGGTCAACTCCAGCGAAGCGATGAACCAGCTCAAGGCCGAGAGCGACAAGATCGGCAGCGTGCTCGACGTGATCAAGTCGGTGGCTCAACAGACCAACCTGTTGGCCCTGAACGCCGCCATAGAAGCCGCCCGCGCCGGCGAGGCCGGGCGTGGCTTTGCCGTGGTGGCCGACGAAGTGCGCAGCCTGGCCCAGCGCACCCAGCAGTCGACCGAAGAGATCGAAGAGCTGATTGCCGGCCTGCAAAGCGGCACCCAACGGGTGGCCACTGTGATGGACAACAGCCGCCAGCTGACCGACAGCAGCGTCGAGCTGACCCGCCGCGCCGGCAGTTCGCTGGAAACCATCACCCGTACCGTGTCGTCGATCCAGGCGATGAACCAGCAGATTGCCACAGCTGCAGAAGAACAGACGGCCGTGGCCGAAGAGATCAACCGCAGCGTGATGAATGTGCGGGACATTTCCGACCAGACCTCGGCAGCCAGTGAAGAGACAGCCAGTTCCAGCGTGGAGCTGGCGCGGCTGGGCACCCACCTGCAGGGGTTGGTGGGGCGGTTCAGGCTCTAAACCGAGGAGCCAGAGAACCTTCCTACATACAGCAGTGAAATTTCCTACCTGATTATCAGGTCAAGTCCTACAGCTCCGCTGCCGATTGGCAGAGGTGTCATGCCGGTAATACGCCTGCATGCCCTCCCCCAATCGCACGGAGACTTCCCATGCTCGGCTACCTCAACCGCAAGCTCGGCAACCTCAATGTCGCCGCCAAGCTGGCCCTCGGCTTCGCCGTGGTCCTGCTGCTCACCCTGGCCACCACCATCAGCGGCTGGCGTGCTCTGGATGGCGCCATCAACCGCTCGCAACAGCTCAGTGAAATTGGCCAGATTAACGATCTGGTCAAAGACCTGCGTGCCGAGCGCATCACCTTCCGCGTACTCAGCGACGACACCAGCAAGGCACGCATCCAGCAGGCCATCGAGCAACTGGAGCGCATGCTGACCACGTTGCAGCAGCGCAGCAGCGTTGACGAGTCCCGTCAGTTGCTGACGCAGAAACTGCAATTGCTGCAACAGCTGCGCGAAGACTTCACCGAGCTGCAAAGCACCGTCGCCAGCCGTACGACACTGCGCCAGGCCATGCAAGCGCAAGCGCTCAAACTGGACGATGTCATCGACGACTTGCAGACCCAAGCCTTGCTGACGATGTCTGAGAGCCAACAAGGCAGCGCGCTGGGCCTGATGGAAAGCCTCAGTCGCCATGTCGAAGGCGCCAACCAGCAAAGCCTTGTACCGGCCTACACCTTCTCGCCCGTCGAGGCGTTCACCAAGGTCGGCGACGATGCACTGGACGCCGCCGACAAGAGCCTTGAGCAACTGCTAAAGGCTCTGGCGCCGCTGAGCTTGCCACGATCACTGACCGAGCAGCCCGGCGTCGAGTTGGCCAAATACCGGGCCAGCCTGGATCAGTACCGCCGCGCAGCGGTGCGCGCCGAGCAGTTGCAGGACAGCATGGAAAAAATGGGCGACGAACTGGGCGTGGCGAGTGTAGAACTGGCCGGGCGCAAAGTTGAACAACGGGACAGCGAAGCCCTGGCCGCCCGCTCGCTGCTCACCAGCGTGGCGCTGCTGGCGCTGTTGCTTGGGGTGGTAGCCGCCTGGCTGATTACCCTGCAGATCACGCAGCCACTACGTCAGACACTGGCCGTGGCCGCGCGCATCGCCAAGGGTGACCTGAGCCAGGTTGACACCGTGCAACGCCGCGACGAAATGGGTCAGCTGCAAACCAGCATGCGCGAAATGACCTTGAGCCTGCGCGAGCTGATCGGGGGCATCGACCAGGGTGTTGGTCAGCTGTCGCAGGCTGCCACACAGCTGGCGACCAGCAGCGAGGACACCAAGCTGCGCATCAACCAGCAGCGTGAGGAAACGGACCAGGTGGCCACCGCCATGAACCAGATGAGCGCCACCGTGCAGGAAGTGGCACAGAACGCCGAGCAGGCCTCGCTGGCCGCGACCAACGCCGACCAGCAGGCGCAACTGGGTGACCAGGTGGTAGCCGAAGCCATCGGCCGTATCGAGCAACTGGCCGGGCAGATGGACCATTGCCTAACGGCCATGCAGCACCTGGCGGGCGAAAGCCAGCGGATTGGCAGCATCCTCGATGTGATCAAGTCGGTGTCCGAACAGACCAACCTGCTGGCCCTGAACGCGGCGATCGAAGCCGCCCGCGCAGGGGAAGCAGGCCGTGGTTTTGCCGTGGTGGCCGATGAAGTGCGCGGCCTGGCGCAACGCACCTCGACCGCCACCGAAGAAATCAGCCAACTGATCAGCAGCCTGCACAACGGTACCGACGAGGTCACCCACCTGCTGGACAACAGCAAACGCCTGACCGAGCAGAGCGTCGAGCTCAGCCGCAAAGCCGGTGATGCCCTGGGCCAGATCACCCACACGGTGTCGAGCATCCAGAGCATGAACCAGCAGATTGCCACCGCCAGCGAGGAGCAGAGCGTGGTGGCCGAGCAGATCAACCGAAGCGTGCTGAATGTGCGGGATGTGTCTGACCAGACCAGTGCGGCCAGTGAACAGACTGCCGCGTCAAGTGGCGAGCTGAAGCAGCTGGGGCAGCAACTGCGGGGCATGGTGGGGCGATTCAGTATCTGAAGGGACCCTGATCAAGAGGCCAGATGTACCTGATGATCAGCCCCTCATGGGACTGTCAGATTTTTTGTGTGCGGGCCGGTAGCGGCCTGCCGTCAGGCAGGCCCTGATTTTCACCAGGTTGGCCTGATGAACCGATCTCCGTACAGAATCGCAAATTGATTCATCGCGCTTTTCCAGTCATGGGCCGGTTTTCCCCAATTGGCTGTTATGTTGCGCAATCCCAGCCAAATCAGTTTGGTCGCTGCGTCATCATTCGGGAAATGCCCGCGAGTCTTGATGACCTTGCGTAGCTGGGCGTTGATGCTCTCGATGGCGTTGGTGGTGTAGATCACCTTCCGAATGGCTGGCGGGAAAACAAAGAACGGAATCACACGATCCCAAGCCCGTCTTCAAGCCGTCACAACCGTCGGATATTTCTCACCCCACGGCCCGTTTTCGAACTCATCGAGAGCCTGCTCAGCCGCTTCGGCGTTGATGGCCTGGTAGATCGGCTTGAGCTCCTTGGCCAGTGCCCGCCGCTTGTCCCAGGCCGCGAAGTCGAGGCTGTTGCGGATCAGGTGCACGATGCACGTCTGCAGCGTCGTCTCTGGAAACACGGCGCTGAGGGCCTCTGGCATGCCTTTGAGGCCATCGGTCACGGCAATCAGTACATCTTCGACACCACGCGTCTTGAGGTCATTGAAGACCTTCATCCAGAACTTGGCGCCCTCGGTGTTCTCGATCCAGATGCCCAGGATATCGCGGGTTCCGTCGGGTTGAACGCCCAGCGCCAAGTAAATGGCCTTGTTGCGCACCAAGCCTTCTTCGCGAATCTTCACCCGCAGTGCATCGAAGAAAATGACCGGGTACATCGGCTCCAGTGGCCGCTGCTGCCACGCGCCAATTTCTTCCATGACCTCGTCTGTCACAGAGCTGATGAAATCGGGTGAAACGTCCGTCCCATACTGCTCGGACAGAAAGGCTCGGATCTCTCTGACCGTCATGCCACGGGCGTACATGGCGATGATCTTGTCATCGAAACCGGTGTACCGCCGCTCATGCTTGGGGATGAGAATGGGCGCAAAACTGCCGTCTCGGTCACGAGGAATTTCCAGCCGCAGCGGGCCATCACCGGTCAAAACCGTCTTGCCACTCTTGCCGTTACGCTGGTTGGTTTCATCCTCTGGGCGCTGCGCGCCCGGCGGATAACCCAGGTGGTAGCCAAGTTCGGCATGCAGAGCGCGTTCGATCAAGGCCTTCTTGAACGCCGCAGAGGCATCCTCGATAGCCTCTGCGGTCATCAGGCCCTCACCGAACTGCTCCAGCAGCTCTTTGGGGATTTTGGGCAGGTCACGCAGGGGTTTCTTTTTGGTTGGCATACATGCACCTCTTACTCATGTTATGCCCGAACACAAAATTTATGACACCCCCCCTCATGGGCTGCCTTGCAGCCCACTGACACGCGTGGCGTAACGCGAGAGCACCTGACAAAAATGCCAGTTGTCGTTAATTTCCAGCGCCAGTAGCGTATCCGCGACACTCATCCAGATCGAGGCGTAGCCATGACGAGTACAAAGGTTAAAACGCAAATGTTCTACCAGAACAATCACGTATTCAACACCTTGCATAAAGATTCTACTTCTTTATTCCTCCGGTGCCGCACTGGCCCTCTTGCTGTGCTCAGCAGCGCACGCCCATCACCGACGCTACTTGCCCACGATCAAAACCACTCGATCTTGACAACACACAGCACACTCGAAACCCGCAACATCAACTATGCGCCGTTTGGGTATACCAAAAGCAGTGAAAGGGGAATTCCCGCATACGCGGGAGAACTACCCGACCCGCTGTGTGAAAGCTATTTACTTGGCAAAGGCTTCCGCGCTTTTTCGCCTGAGATCAATCGCTTCAAATCGAGTGATACCGTACCACCCTTTGAAATCTTGAACTATTATGCCTACTGCGAAGATGATCCTATCAATGCCGTCGACCCATCAGGTCATTATAAAACTTTTAGGCCAGGTTCAAGTTTCGACCGCATCCGGCTCCGATATATCCAAACATCTTACAGCGAAACCAACTATACCCCCAGCCTTCTAAATAACTCACGCACCCAAAAATCTGCCAAAACAAGCCTTGTATTGATGGAAGAAATCAAAAGACAAAAGGGTTTATACGATTATGAGTTCTCACGTAGGGAGCAAGCTTTAAGACAAATAGATGAAGGAAAGTGGGGATTGAGAACCATCGACGATTACGGCGGCGGCTACTACGCTACACAAAAAGACCTGAAACTTAAAATACAAGTTGGAAAATCGATAATAAAAGAGTTAAAAAAAAGAGATACAAACGGAGAACTAAGAAAAATAAAAAGCACTATTGAAGATCTTCTCGGGCACCTCAACTACCACACCTCTCAGCTCAATTTAGCTACCCTTCCGATAGGGAAACAATCTCAAGTTCTAGAACACATATCAATAGTGTCAGCCCAAATCAGAGCTAGTGCTAATACAACCGAAGTCATTAGCCGCAACATGGGTCACACATTTGTATATTAGGCTCTGTATGAAATCCCAAGAACCCCAATCGCTGCCCTTTGAGCACTGAGATTTTGTAGAGTCCCCGCCATCGACGGAAAGGAATTCTGTGATGGCAAAGCGGCATGAACTCTCGCACGAGGCCTGGGATGTCGTGAAGCACATGGACATCATGCTGCCCGGCAAACGGCCACTCGTGGCCCTCAGCGCTGTTGTGCAAGGTCGCCAGCGATTGGGTAGCGAAGCGGTACGTGAAGTTTTTACCCTCACCCAGCAACGATGGCACGAAGAGGCCAAACACCCGCAATGGTTGGGGCTGACGCTGCTTGGCGTGGACGGGGTTGTTTGGAACACCCCTGACACGGCAGAAAACCGCGCGTTCTACGGTGGTGCGACCAACCAGCATGGGGACGGCGGTTTTCCTCAAGTTCGAATGGTCTGTCAGATGGAGTTGACTAGCCATTTGCTGATCAGCAGCACTTTTGAAAGTTACCACAGCAGTGAAATGAAGCTGGCTAAACAGCTGATCGCCACGACGCCTAACCAGTCATTGACCCTTTTCGATAAAGGTTTCTACTCGTTGGGCTTGCTACATCACTGGCAATCGCAAGGCGATCAGCGCCACTGGCTGATCCCCTTGAAAAAGGGCATTCAGTATGAGGTTGAGCACAAGCTTGGGCGTAATGATGCCCTGGTCGTTTTGCGCACATCGCCCCAGGCCCGCAAGCAGTGGCCGGGCTTACCGCTCAAGATTCGAGCGCGACTATTGAGCAAAACGATCAAAGGAAAGGTTGTGAGTGTCTTGACCTCGATGACCGATCCGCTGCGCTTCCCGGGCGATGAGATCGTCGATTTTTACAGCCAGCGCTGGGAAATCGAATTGGGTTACCGGGAGATCAAGCAAGGCTCTTGGGCGGCGAATACACAATGAGAAGCAAGACGCCAGAAATGATTGCGCAAGAGTTGTGGGGCGTGCTGCTGGGCTACAACTTGTTGCGTTATCAGATGGTTCAGATGTCGAAGCAGTGCCCGGGCGTCTACCCCTGCGAAATGAGCTTTACCGCTTGCAGCTGGGCAATCTTGGGCTTGTTGCATGGCACGTCACTGAATCATCCCGGTAACCTGCCAGGATTTCTGACGGATCTGCAGGCATCAGCGGCGCAGTATGTCTTGCCTCATCGACGACCTGATCGTTGGTTCCCGAGAGTGGTGAAGCAACGACCAGCAAAATATCCGACCCGAAAATGAAAATGCCAGTCAGCTTAACTGACTGGCATTAGCCTGACGAGCCTGCCGATCACGCTCTAGGCCGAAATCGTAAAGAGCCTAACCAGCCAAAAATCTGCTTACAGGAGGGACGCAATGCGCCCTCCTCCACTCACAGCACCTGCCGCAAAAACGCCTGCGCCCGCCCATCCTCCGGCGCCTCGAAGAACTGTGCCGGCGCGGCATCTTCCAGCAGCTTGCCGTGATCGAAGAACAGCACCCGGTCCGCCACTTCCCGGGCAAAGCCCATTTCATGGGTGACGCAGACCATGGTCATGCCTTCCTGGGCCAGGGTCTTCATCACATCCAGCACCTCGCCGACCATTTCCGGGTCCAGCGCCGAGGTGGGCTCGTCAAACAGCATCACCTTCGGGTCCATGGCCAGGGCGCGGGCAATGGCCACCCGCTGCTGCTGACCACCGGACAGGCGTGACGGGTATTCGTTGGCCTTCTGGGCAATGCCCACCTTCTCCAGCAACGCACGCGCCTTGGCCTCGCGCTCGGCCTTGCTGCGCTTGCGCACCACCTTCTGCGCCAGGCACAGGTTTTCCAGCACGGTCATGTGCGGGAACAGGTTGAAGTGCTGGAACACCATGCCCACTTCACGGCGGTACGCGTTGATGTCGGTCTTGGGGTCGGCCAGCTGCAGGCCATCGATGGCCACATGGCCCTCGTCGAAATGCTCCAGGCCGTTCAGGCAGCGCAGGAAGGTCGACTTACCCGAGCCCGATGGGCCGAGCACCACTACCACCTCGCCCTTGGCGACATGGGTGGTGACGTTATCCACAGCCCGTACCACTTGGCCACGGGTGTCGAAGACTTTCAGCAGGTCACGGACTTCAATCACTTTGCGCAAGCCTCCGCTCGAGCCGGCTGGCAATGTGCGACAGCGGCAGGTTGATCAGCAGGTACAGGCCTGCCACGCAGAACCAGATCTCGAACGTCGAGAACGAGGTGGTGATGGCCTCACGGCCGCTCTTGGTCAGTTCGGTAATGGCGATCACCGAAACCAACGAGGTGTCTTTGACCAGGCTGATGAACTGGCCGGCCAGCGGCGGCAGCACGCGTTTGAATGCCTGCGGCAAGATGACGTGCCGCATCGACTGGCCGGCGTTCAGGCCCAGCGAGCGGGCCGCTTCGTTCTGGCCCTTGGCAATGGACTGCACCCCGGCACGGACGATTTCGGCCACATAGGCGCCAGTGAACAGCGCCAGTGCCGCCACCCCGGCAAACTCCCGGGACAGGTTGAGCACGGTGCCGATGAAGAAGTAGAAGATGAAGATCTGTACCAGCAGCGGCGTGCCGCGCACCAGTTCGACATAAAC
The DNA here is from genome assembly GCF_001320605.1 of Pseudomonas sp. NBRC 111133. Taxonomy (NCBI): domain Bacteria; kingdom Pseudomonadati; phylum Pseudomonadota; class Gammaproteobacteria; order Pseudomonadales; family Pseudomonadaceae; genus Pseudomonas; species Pseudomonas sp. NBRC 111133. Next base: position 33,704 of record NZ_BCBJ01000101.1, read on the forward strand.
GGTCGACAGGTCGCGCAGGGTCGGGTTGTTCGACAAACGGCACAAACCGGCGAACAGGCCGATTACCAGGCCCAGGGCGCCGGACACTACCGAGATCCACAGCGTGGTCCACAGGCCCCATGCCAGCGGGCCAGCCGCCCAATGACGGGTGACGCCAATCTGGTCGCCTTCGGCCACATCGTCGCCACGACTCAGTTGCAGGCTGTCCTTGGCCACATCAAGTACTTGTTCGGCGCCGCTTTCATCTTTCAGCGTGACGCGGGCGTTATCGCCGGAGATGACGATGTCCTGCACGGTGCCGTAATTGGCAGCGCGCTGTGTTTCCTCGGCCTTGTAGGCGAAGTATTGCGGTACACGGTTCCAGCGCCACTCGTAGGAAATCATCGAGGTGGCCATGTACAGGCTGATCGCCAGGCCTACCAGCACCAGGGCGGTCAGCCCGTGCCAGGGCCACTGGGCTTTCTTGTGTTTGATCACGTGGGGTACTTCCGTAAATGCGAACGCGCAGGGTTTGCCTGCGCGTCGGGGTCATAAAGCCGGGCTTGTGGCCTGGGCCTTATTCCATTTCCTTCAGCCAGTCCTTGTTCTTGAACCACTTGTCGTGAATACGATCGTAGGTCCCGTCATGCTTGATCTGGTGCAGGAAGTTGTTGATGAAGTTGATGCTGTCGTAGTCGCCTTTCTTCAGGCCGAAGGCCAGCGGCTCGTAGGTGAAGGGTTCTTCGAGGAACAGCAGCTTGCCAGCGCCGGCCTTCTCAACGGCCACCACGTTGTACGGTGCGTCGTAGACGAAGGCATCAGCCTTGCCGTTGACAACATCCATCACCGCTTCCTGCTCGTTGTCGTAGCCGTGGTACTTGGCTTTGCCGATCAGCTTCTTGGCGACCATTTCACCGGTGGTGCCCAACTTGGACGTCAGGCGGTACTTCTCGTTGTTGAGGTCTTTGTACGACTTGATCTCGCCCGCCAGTTCCTTGCGAATCAGCAGGGTCTGACCCACCACGATGAAGGGTTCGCTGAAGTTCAGGCGCAGGTTGCGTTCCTGGGTCAGGGTCATGCCGCTGCCGATCATGTCGAACTTGTCGGTCAGCAGGGCCGGGATGATGCCGTCATAGGCGGTGGATACAGCTTCGAACTTGACGCCCATGGACTTGGCCATGGCTTTGAGGATATCGACTTCGAAGCCGATGATTTCGCCACGCTTGTTGGTCATCTGGAACGGCATGTAGGTCGGGTCCATGCCCACCCGCAGGGTGCCGCGCTTGACTGCATCATCGATGGCGCCGGCCTGGGCCGCTGTCACGGCGACCAGGGCGGTAACACCGACCAGCAGTCGCGAAAGGTATTTCTTGATCATCACCAAGTCCCCTAGCAAGAAAAGTAGCGAATCTTATTGTATTGGCACGGCCGTACTGGCCGAGGCGTCGTTTCGGAATGGGATGCTAACGCATGGCGGCTCGGGGACCTAGAGCCGGGGGGGACTTTGTTGGCCAAAATCGGATTGTGGCCGAAGAATCGAGCGCCGCTTGCGCGGCGCATCGCGAGCTACGCTCGCTCCTACGGGTATTCATCGTAGGAGCGAGCGTAGCTCGCGATTGCGATCAATCAGGCGCCGACGAGTGCCGGTTGGCCTTCGTTCTCCGGATGCAGCGGCAACAGCGGCGAATGTGGGTCGTTCTTGATCGACGCACGCCACACATCGATCCACGCCGCATTGGGCTCGGCCCACACCTGCTCGTGCAGGCGGCTCAAGGCCACCGGGTCGCTGAGCAGGGCCAGGCGGGTATTGAGGTCCAGCCCTTTCGGCCCAACCTCCATGGCCTTGGCCACACGCTCAGCACGCAGCGCTTCGATCGGCGCCGCCTGACCATGACGGGCAGTGGCCATGGCACAAGCCAGGGCGTTCTGGCGTGGGTCGACCACGGCCCGCACGAAGCCGTCATGCAGGGCATGCCAGCGGTTCTCGTGGGTGTACCGGTCGGTGGCCAGCAACTCTTGCGGGGTAGCGTATTCCTCGGGAATGAGGAACAGCTTCTCGTCTTTGGCTGCCAGGCCCAGGCGCGTACGGCTGGAAATCACCGAAACCGGGATCGACAGCACCAGCGAGCCAACGATAGGCGCCAGCCACCACAGGAAGCTCGGGTTCAGCCACGCCACCAGCCCAGCCCAGGCAATACCCAGCAGGGTTTGCGGACCATGGCGGCGCACAGCCTCGCCCCACGGAGTGGAGTCGTCGTCACGTTGCGGCGAATTCCAGGTCGCGGCCCAGCCGAGGAACGCGGCCAGCACGAAGCGGGTGTGGAAGATCATGCGCACCGGTGCCAACAGCATGGAGAACAGCATCTCCATCAGCATCGACAAAGTGACCTTGACGCGCCCGCCGAACTCGACGGCACCTTTGGCCCAGATCAGGATGACACTGAGCAGCTTGGGCAGGAACAGCAGCACGATGGTGGTGGAGAACAGCGCCACGGCCTTCTCCGGGTGCCACTGCGGCCACAGCGGGTACAACTGGTACGGCTCGATGAAGTACTGAGGCTCCATCAGGGTGTTGGTCGCCAGCAGCGCAGTCGACAGCACCAGGAACAGGAACCACAGCGGCGCCGACAGGTACGACATCACCCCGGTGAGGAACACCGCACGGTGCACCGGGTGCATGCCCTTGACCAGGAACAGGCGGAAGTTCATCAGGTTGCCGTGGCACCAGCGGCGGTCCCGCTTGAGCTCGTCCAGCAGGTTTGGCGGCAGCTCTTCATAGCTACCCGGTAGGTCGTAGGCGATCCACACGCCCCAGCCGGCACGGCGCATCAGCGCGGCTTCGACGAAGTCGTGAGAAAGGATTGCACCGGCGAACGCGCCCTTGCCCGGCAACGGCGCCAGGGCGCAGTGCTCGATGAACGGCTTCATACGGATGATCGCGTTATGGCCCCAGTAGTGCGACTCGCCCAGCTGCCAGAAGTGCAGGCCGGCGGTGAACAGCGGGCCGTACACGCGGGTGGCGAACTGCTGCATACGTGCATACAGGGTATCCATGCCCGAGGCTTTCGGCCCGGTCTGGATGATGCCGGCGTCCGGGTTGGCCTCCATCAGGCGCACCAGGCTGCTCAAACACTCGCCGCTCATGACGCTGTCGGCGTCGAGCACGACCATGTACTTGTACTCGCCACCCCAACGACGGCAGAAGTCGTCGAGGTTGCCGCTCTTGCGCTTCACCCGGCGCCGACGGCGGCGGTAGAAGATGCGGCCAAAGCCTTTGGTTTCGCGGCACACGTCCAGCCAGGCCTGTTGCTCGGCCACGGCAATGTCGGTGTCGTTGGTGTCGCTGAGCACGAAGAAGTCGAAACGGTCGAGGTTGCCGCTGGCGGCCACCGACTCGAACGTTGCACGCAGGCCGGCGAACACGCGCGGCACGTCTTCGTTACAGATCGGCATTACCAGTGCGGTACGCGCCTCGGGTGCAATCGGCTCGTTGCCGGCGCTGCTGCCCGAAATCTTGTACTTGTCGCGCCCGGTGAGCAGCTCGAGGAAGCCCATGAGCGCAGTCCAGAAGCCCGCCGACACCCAGCAGAACAGGATGCCGAAGAGAATCAGGATGGAGGTTTGCAAGGCATACGGCCACACCTGCACCACCGTATCCCACAGCGACTGGTTGAGGATTTCGTCGAGGTCGACGAACGACCAGCCTTGGTAGGGCAGGATGCCCTTCATGTACCAGCCGGCGACGATGGTCTGGCCGATCATCAGGGCCAGCAAGATGTAGCGGCGGATCGAGCCGACCGTGCGCCAGCGCGCCGGCGGCAGCTCGCGCTTGGGTGGCTGCGGGGCATTGGTGCGGCCGGTCATGCGCCGCCACATGCGGATCAGCACGTTGGTGCGCCAAGGCTCTGGCACCACTTTGGTGCGTTTGATCGGCGGGGCGATTTTCAGGCACAGGCGGCCGCTGCCGTCGACACCGAGCATTTCGGCGTCTTCCAGCTCGGCGGCGCTGCCCACGGTCAGGCGCGGGCCCACCGAGGCCTGCACGGCCTCGGCAGCGTCGGCGGCCGGTTTGGCCGCCAAACGTTGGTGCAGCTCACTGAACGACGTGCAATTGGCGAGCTCCGCCCGTTGCTCGTCACTCAGTGGTAGGTGAGCCAGGTACTCGCCAAGCGATACTGGCCTTGCGCTTGAGTTACTCATCGGCAGGCAACTGATAGCTCCAGGTCTCGGTCAGCACCTTCTCGGTGGTGGCCGGGGCCCCGTTGGTGGGCGCCGCATCGGCGGCAGGTTGTTCGGCCTTGGCAGTTTGCTCAGCCTTGACGGCTTTCTCGGCCTTGGCATGTTTGGCTGCGGCCTTGTCCTGCTTGGCGTCCTGCGCAGGCTTGGCGGGTTCGACCGGCACATCGCGCACCAGCGCGGCACGCATTTCGGTCGATTTGTTGGCTTCCTTGACCTTCAAGCGCAGGGTCAGGCGCCAGCCCTTGGTCTCAGGGTTATAGCGCAGATTGTTCTCGACCACCTCGGCGTTGTCGCCCACGCTGATCTGGCTGCGCACGGCGGTGTCTTCCGGCAGTGCGGCCAGGGCCGGGCCGGCGAAGTCGACCAGGAAGGCCACGCTGCCGTCTGGCTGGCGAATCAGGTTGGACTGCTTCACGTCACCGGTGGAACGCAGGGTCTGCTTGACCGAGCCCAACTCAGGCGCCTGGAACTTCGCCTCGTTGATGGTCCAGTGCAGGCGGTAGGCGTACTCGAACGGCTTGCCTGGCTCCGGCAGCTTTTCCGGGCTCCAGAAGGCAACGATGTTGTCGTTGGTCTCGTCGGCAGTCGGGATTTCGACCAGGTCGACGGTACCTTTGCCCCAATCACCCTTCGGCTCGATCCAGGCGCTTGGGCGCTTCTGGTAGTTGTCGTCGAGGTCTTCGTAGTCGCTGAAGGCGCGCTGACGCTGCATCAGGCCGAAACCACGCGGATTCTCGACACTGAAGTTGCTCACGGCCAGGTGTTTCGGGTTGTTCAGCGGGCGCCAGATCCACTCGCCATTGCCGGCGTGGATCGACAGGCCTTCGGAGTCGTGCAGGGCCGGGCGGTAGTTGAGCACCTTGGACGGCTGGTTAGGGCCGAACAGGTACATGCTGGTCAGCGGGGCTATGCCCAGGCGGCTGACCTGGTCACGCAGGAAGACCTGGGACTGTACGTCGACCACGGTATCGTTGCCCGGGCGCAGGGTCAGCTTGTAGGCACCGGTGGAGCGTGGCGAATCCAGCAGGGCGTAGATCACCAGGTGCTTGTCGGCCGGTTTGGGTTTTTCGACCCAGAACTCGGTGAAGCGCGGGAATTCCTCGCCCGATGGCAGCGCGGTGTCGATGGCCAGGCCACGGGCCGACAGGCCGTACACGTGGCCCTTGCCGACCACACGGAAATAGCTGGCGCCAAGCAGGGTCATGATCTCATCCTGCTTGTCGGCCTTGTTGATCGGGTACAGCACGCGGAAGCCGGCGTAACCCAGATTTTTGGTGGTTTCCGGGTCGTGTGGCACGTCACCGAACTCGAAGCGGCTCGGGTCGTACTTGATTTCCTCGACCTTGGTGGCGGTGACCTCGTTGATTTTCACCGGGGTATCGAAGTGCATGCCCTGGTGATAGAACGACAGCTTGAACGGGGTCTTGTCCTTGGCCCACTCGGCCTTTTCCTGCAGGAAATGAATTTTCTGATAGTCCGCAAACTTCATGTCGCGGAATACGGCCGGCAGGTTGCTTTTGGGTGCTTCGTACTTCTGGCCGGCCAGATCCTTTGCCTTGGCTGCAACATCGTCAAGATTGAATGCCCACAGCTGGCCCGCGCTCATCAGGCCGACCAGTGCCACACTGGCCATCAAAGCCTTGCGCAGCCCGGTTCCGGGGATTCTTGATGCTTTTTGGGGACTAACAATCACGAGCAACCCTCGCCGAAAACAGATCATGAAACCAACGGCCAGCGACAAATGCCGGGTTGGCGAGCACTGTTCGGACCCCGTGAGGGCGTAATGATTCCCCAAACGGATCCAGACAATGCTCGAGTCAGAGTGAAACGAACCTGCGAACGCAGGTCCACGCAGCGCGCGATTATCCAGCAGGTCGCGTGACAACGCATCAGGCTGGAACAACTATTTATCGTACAAAACCCCTTGTTTTCCCATAAACAAAGGGTTTTTTGAGTTCACATTTGTAACATAAATGTTACGGGGCCATCATTGACCAGGTGCACCTGCATATCCGCACCGAAGCGGCCACTGGCCACGTCGGTGTGCTGCGCGTTTGCCTGCTGCAAAAGATAGTCGAACAACTCGGCGCCGAGGGCCGGTGGCGCTGCCGTCGAGAAGCTCGGGCGCATGCCGTTGCGGGTGTCCGCCGCCAAGGTGAACTGCGACACCAGCAACAAACCGCCACCGACATCCTTGAGCGACAGGTTCATCTTGCCCTGCTCGTCGCTGAACACACGGTAGTTCAACAGCTTGTGCAACAGCTTATCGGCCTGTTCACGGGAATCTTCAGGCTCGACGGCCACCAGCACCAGCAAACCCTGGTCGATGGCGCCGACCACCTCGCCCGCCACTTCAACCCGCGCACCCCGCACGCGCTGGAGCAGGCCCCTCATGCTTCTTCCAGCGGCAGGTCGAGCAGGCGCCGGGCCATCTGGTCGGCCGCACGCACCAGGGCATCGGTAATACCCGGCTCGGAAGCCGCGTGGCCGGCGTCGCGGATGACTTTCAGCTCGCTGTTCGGCCAGGCCTGGTGCAGTGCCCAGGCGTTGTCCAGCGGGCAGATCACGTCGTAGCGGCCGTGCACGATAACCGCCGGCAGGTGGGCGATTTTCGGCAGGTCGCGGATCAGCTGGTCCGGCTCGAGGAAGGCATTGTTCATGAAGTAGTGGCATTCGATGCGGGCGATAGACAGCGCACGTTGCGGCTCGGAGAAGCGATCGACCACCAGCGGGTTGGGGCGCAGGGTGGCCGTGCGGCCTTCCCAGGTGGACCAGGCCTTGGCGGCGTGCATCTGGGCAATCTGGTCATTTCCGGTCAGGCGCTTGTGGAAAGCCTTGACCAGATCGCCGCGCTCTTCCGGCGGAATTGGCGCGATGTAGTCCTGCCAGTAGTCCGGGAACATTCGGCTGGCGCCTTCCTGGTAGAACCACTCGATCTCCTGCGGCCGGCACAGGAAGATGCCGCGCAGGATCAACCCATGCACGCGCTCGGGGTGGGTCTGGGCATAGGCCAGGGCCAGGGTGGAGCCCCAGGAACCGCCGAACAGCACCCACTTGTCGATACCCAGGTGCTCACGAATGCGCTCCAGGTCCTCGACCAGGTGCCAGGTGGTGTTGTTCTCCAGGCTCGCGTGTGGCGTGGAGCGGCCACAGCCGCGCTGGTCGAAGGTGATGATGCGGTACAGCGTGGGGTCGAAGTAGCAACGGCTCTGGGCGTCGCAACCGGCGCCCGGGCCGCCGTGGATGAACACCACCGGCAGACCTTCGGGCGAGCCGCTTTCGTCGACATACAGCACATGCGGCGCTTCCACGGCCAGATCGTGCCGGGCGTAGGGTTTGATCTGCGGGTAGAGGGTCTGCATTGCGCACTCCGTGTGAGGATATTGACTGCCGTTGGGCATCATAAACCTGAATTGCGCTTAGAGCACCGTCCTCTAGGGTACGGCCACAAACCGGGCACACATATTTACCTCCAGCAGGCCAGGCAGCCCCCCGATAGTCCCTTGTCCCATACCTAGCAAGGGCCCACCATGCCAACCTCAGCCACCACGTCGCCTAGTGTTCATTACACCACCATCGAGCGCAAGATCCCCAATTGGCTCAGGCACGCCCCGCCAGAGGTTCATCGCGCCATGCGCAACGGGCAGCAGGCTCCAGCCTGGCTGGCCACAGCGATCCAGCGGCTACCGAAAATCGCCAAGGCATGGCAGGAAGAACATGCCCGTCACCGCGAACACCAGGCACAGGTGCAGAAACTGTTCGAACAGCTACCTGACCTGCAAGCCTACGCCGCCCAGGCCCTGACTGAAGCCATCAAGCAGCGATTCGGCCTCGACCTGGATGTGCACAACACGTACCTGGTCGATGCCCGCCTGATCGACTCGACCAACGCAAGCGACGCGCGCATGGCCGTAAACCAGGCCACCCGCTCTCTGCTGCAAAGCGCCCTACACAACTTTGACCAGGACGCCGCTGCCGAGCAAGGCATGGACGCGCCCAAGGCGCTGCTGAAGAAGTCCGTCATCCTCGATCATCGGCGCTTCATGGGCACCGTCCCGATCCGCAATGCAGTGGATATCAACGCCGAAGCCTTCGCCGACCTGTGCCGCACGCTGGACATCGGTGGCAAGTACCATGACCTGGTGCATGCGATCTATTACCCTCCGGGCGCGCAGCGCAGCGCGGATGAAGCCAGGCAGTCCGTTTACCAGACCCTGGAGCAAGCAGAGGTTTCGGCCTTCCGGCAGTCTTTGCATTTCGCCCGCCTCAAAGGCGATATCAGCGAGGCGCTGTACACCGCAGCCCTTGCAGTCCCCGTAGACCAGCCGCTATCGGCATCCTCGCCCGTAACGTTCAGCTTTCTCGACTTGTGGGAAGCGGAGCTGACCGGGGTTGTGCTGATCACCATGCGCGCCGCAGGTCATCAGGCCGTGGCACTGTACATCCCGGAGGACAGCGCAGAGCCCCTCAAGGAATTTACAACCCTGGAGGCTTTGCAGGCCGACTTGCGCGACAGGCTTCAGGCCAACATCAGTTACCTGGACAAGCACATCGCCGACCGCGACAAGGCATCGACGATCACTCGTCTCAAGGACCGTCTCACGCCCATCGCGTGGAGCGTTCGCGGGGTACGTGAGCGTGTCCCCGACCCGCATGCCGCCCTTTATCCGGTTACAAAGCCATTCAGCTACGCGTTCCAGGGCGTCATGGCCTTCCAGAAAGCCGAACGGCATGAAAAGGATGTTCTGTTCCACGCAACTCCGACCGAAATCGTCGACCGGCGCACCGCCCAGGCTCACCGGGAGCTGATCGCCAGTCGTGTGCTGACGGGCCTGAACATCGCCGGTTTCTTCGTGCCTGGACTGGGCGAGTTGATGCTTGCCGTCTGCGTGACCCAACTCGCTTACGAGGTATACGAAGGCATCGAGGCCTGGAAGAACGACGAACGCGACATGGCGTTCACCTACATGGTCGATGTCATTGAGAACGTGGCAATCATGGCCGCTTTGGCCGCAGCAGCCAAAGCAGCTGGAAGCCTGTCAGGTAGTGAAGGTGCCGGTGCGCTGGAAGGGCCGGAGGTAGAAAATGTTGCGGTGACGACACCCTCCTTCATCGAAGAGCTGGTGGAAGTCGAGCTACCGGATGGCAGCACACGCCTGTGGAACCAGGACCTGACCCCCTTCGAACAAGACGTCACGCTCCCATCAAACGCCAGCCCCGATGGGCTTGGGCTGTACCGTCAGGATGGCAAGATCTGGCTACGCCTCGAAGGCAAGACATTTTCACTCAAATGGAATGCCGACACCGGCACCTACAGCATTGAGCACCCCGCCAAGGCAGGCGGGTACGAGCCACCACTGCGGCACAATGGCGCCGGGGCGTGGCTGCAGGTAACGGACAAGCCGCTGAGCTGGTCGGGCATCGCACTGCTGCGCCGCATCGGTCACTTGAATGCCCAATTCGACGAACCGACGTTGCAACGAGTAATTGCGGTGAGCGACACCCACGAAGACGTACTGCGTCGGGCTTTGGCCGAGAACCAGCGGCTGCCGGCCTTGCTGGAAGACACGCTGCAACGCTTCAAGCTGGACGAAACGATCCGCCGGTCGCCGGACGCAAGCAGCTGGCCAGCCGAGTTTTCCCGGGCTTACGCCCGCGTATCGAGCGAACTGCCGCCGGAAGCTGAGACCATCCGGCGGGTATATCCGAACCTGCCAGTCGCCATAATCGCTGAGCTGGAGCGCGGCGCCAACGCCAGCGAACGGCAAATGCTCGGCAGCGGCAAAGTTCCCATGCGCCTTGGCGAGGAGATCCGCGTCTACCAGCAACACATCCGCCTTGCACGCGCCCGCGAAGGGATATACCTGTCGTGTGTGCCAAACTGGGACAGCGACCGACTGATCATGCACACGCTTGAGCGCCTGCCAGGCTGGCCCGCGGAAACAAAACTGCAGATGCTCCAGCGCATGTCCTGGCCTGCCCAGGAGCAGCGTATCGGCCCGCAGGACACGCGGCCCTACCCGACCATCACCCATGCAGGGGCAGGCTACATCGTGCACGATGAAAGCCGCCCCAATGCAGCGGTAACAGCATACCCAGACCTTTATGCCGCGTTGTACCAGGCGCTGCCTGAGGCCATGACGCAGTTGGGCGTCGCAGATCAGCTAGCGCTGAAGCGCCTGGTACAGGAAAGCCCCCTACTGCCCCGTTCGACCATGAGGACGATACTGGGCATGCAACCGGTTCGTCCCGGCTACCGTTCGCCCATGCGCTTGGCCGATGGGCGCCTGGGCTATCCGCTGAGTGGGGGCCGCCAGGCAACACAAGGCGTTACCCGCCAGCGCCTGATCGACGCGGTCGAAGCAACAGGACTCGTTGAACATACCGGGCTATCGGCGGACCAGATACTGCTTTCGCTTGCCAGTGGTGGCCGCACGCAAGTACAGATTCTCGAGCATCTGCAGGTGCTGCTGGAGCAGCGCAATGAACTGCAAAGCAGGCTGGCGGACTGGAGCGAGGGCATTTCACCCGAGACAGCGCAGGCTGCACGCGACCACAACGGCCTGCACGAGTCGATCATGCAACACTGGTATGACACCGCCCTGGCGGATGACACCCAGCACACGGCCGAGCTGCGTGTTACCCGCGTCCCCTTGGCCGATATCCCTCTCACCCTGCCCGATTTCTTCACCAATCGCGTGCGCAGCCTGAGCCTGCTCGATCTACCGTCAGGCAGCCTCTCCGGCTGGGCACAGCACGAACGCTTGCTACAACGCCTGCTCAGGCAGATGCCGCAGCTCGAATCACTGGAAATCAGCCGGCCCTATAACCCCAGGTCTACACCTTCTTTCTTTCTGCTCAGTGTCCCTTCCATCACCCAGATCCTGCCCGAGCTGCAACGGCTGGTGCTCACCAACCAGAACCTGCCGTTCTCCGAAAATGAACTCAACCTGCTGGCGGGGCTTCGCCAGTTGAGGTACCTGGACCTGAGTGGCAATCGCCTGGCCCCGAACAACAGCCCAAGCTTCCATGAACTGTCCCTGGATTTTCTGGGCCTGGATCACATGCAACTGGCACAGTGGCCGATCGGGATTGGCAGTGATGCCCTGGGGCGTATCGCCCGCCTGTCCATGCGCAACAACAACCTCAGGTCATTGCCATCATTCCTGCTCAATGAAGCCGACGCACTGCCCAACCCGACGGTGATCGCACTCGAAGGCAACCCTGTCAACGAAACCCATTTACAGCGTTTGCTGCTGAACGAGCGGGCCGAGACAGCCGGTATTACCGTGGATGTGCCTGCAGAGTTGACAGGCCGGCTTGCACGCATTCGCGATGAGCGCCAGCAGATGCGCGACGCGATCGAAGGCTGGGCCCAGGCGTCCAGTTCCAGCAACCCGCTGACCCAGGCCGCGCTGGCGGACAGGCAGCGCATTCAGGCAGCGATCAGCCAGTTCTGGGAGCAACAGGAGCAGGGCCAGCGATACCTGCGCCTGCAACTGGAGGACGTGGCTGTCGATCAGTTCCCCAGGCGGCTTCCAGCATTCTTTGATGAGCGGGTTCAGGCACTCGTCCTGACCCGCACCATCGGCACCGCGTCGCAACTCGAAGACCTGCTCAGCCGCTTCCCCAATGTCACCCGGCTTACCATCGATGCACATCAGGCGGCCACTTCCTCACTGGCCTCTGCCTTGGCGCGCCTTCCCCAACTCAACTATCTGGAGTTTCGCAACATGGGGCTGGCCGTCGACCAGGCCATGCTGGAAGTCTTCGCGGGCCTGGAACACCTGACGTCACTGGACTTGTCCGGTAACCACGTCGGTACCATCAGCCAAGTACCCGCACGGCTGTCCAGCAACCTGCAATCACTTGCGCTGACCAACATGAACCTGCAAGCCTGGCCCAGCTGGTGCGACAGCTTGCTGCCGCTGGAACTGCTGGACTTGAGTAACAACCGCATTACCCAATTGCCCGAGCACATTCTCTCGAACCTGAACAATCCCATGCCGATTTCGTCGATCTCGCTGTTCGACAATCCATTGCCCCTTGAGACCATCATGCGTGTCCGCGCATTCTCGGACAGCCAGCACAGTTTTTCCTTTGCGCTGGACATCCCGGACAACCTGTTGCTTGTCAATTCTTCGAGCGAAGGATCACTCGACCATCCTCACTTCCCTCTGATGAGCGACGATACGCCCAGGCTCGAAGACTGGATGCTGGGTAACGAGGCCCAGAACGAGGCCTTGCGCGACTGCTGGGAAATGCTCGAAGGCAGTGATCTGCTGCGCCTGGCAGGCCGTTTGCGCAATGCTGCGCCCTATATGGACCCGACCTCGCAAGCCAGCTTCTGCGAGCGGGTGCGCATGGTGCTGGTTGTGGCCGCCAGCAACGAAGCTGAGCGCCCGTTGATGGAGAGTATCGCCGCGGCCGCATTGCCTCACCCGGAAACCGGCTCGCAGACTTGCCACGATGGTGCCCTGCAGGAGTTCAACAATATCGAGTTGTACCTGATGGGACAGCGCCTGATGATCGAGGCTGGCGATACCCTGCAAACGTTGCGCAGGCGCCTGTTGCAGCTGTTCAGGGTCGAGCAGCTGGAACTACTGGCCCAGCAGCGATCCGGCTCGGGCGACAGGGTTTCAGTGCGACTGGCCTACCGCCGCGAACTGGCCAGGGAGCTCGACCTTCCACTGGCCGACAGCATGCGTTTTCGAAGTGCCGCAAACCTGGCGCCGGATGAACTGTCGCAGGTGCTGGAAAAGGTGCGCAAAAGTGAACTGGGCGATCCCCTGGTCGACTACATGCTGGCGAACACGGACTGGGTTGCACGCCTGAGAGCCGAGCATGCCGACCGCTTTGCACAAGTAGAGGCACGCTTCCGCCAGCTTGTGCTTGAACTGGCCAGCAAGGACCACTCACTTGAGGAGGAATTGAGCCTGCAGCAGAGATTGCAAAACGATAAAAATCTGGAGGAGCAGGAACTGTTGCGTGAGCTCACGATAGCGCAGATTAACAGCTGATCACTCCCTGCAACTGGCGACGCGCATTGCCCGCAGCGCGTCGCCACCTTCACGGGCGAACTTCAACGCCCATACTGCGCCTTGCCCCAATCCAGCAGTGCCTGCAAAAGCTGCGTCAATACCTGCTGAGTCGGTTGCGCCAGGTCTTCGCGGTAGGCAAATGGCTCGGTCTCATTCATGTAGGTGCACTGCGCCAGCTCCAGTTGGACGGCATGGATGTGGTTGGCCGGGTCGCCGTAATACCGGGTGATGTGCCCACCCTTGAAGCGGCCATTGAGTACATGGCTGTAGTTTTGGGCTTCGGCACATACGCCCTTCAACCGCTCGGCCAGCAGCGGATCGCAGCTGGCGCCATTGAAGGTACCTAGGTTGAAGTCCGGTAACTTGCCATCGAACAGGTGCGGGATGCGCGAGCGGATCGAGTGGGCATCCCACAGCAGTGCATAACCAAACTGTTCGCGCAAGCGGTCCAGTTCACGGCGAAGCGTGCCGTGATACGGGCGCCAGATCTGCTCCAGGTAGCGCTTGCGTTCTTCGCCAGACGGCGCCAGCCCCTCTTTGAACAGCGGTTCGCCTTCAAACAACGTGGCCGGGTACAGGCCAGTGGTGGCGCCGGCGTACAGCGGCTTGTCGTCATCCGGGCGGTTCAGGTCGATGACGAAGCGCGAGTACTCTGCAGCTACCACGCTGGCGCCCATGTCGCGGGCGAAGTCGTACAGCTGCGGGATGTGCCAGTCGGTGTCCGGCAAGCTGCGCGCCTCATCGACCAGGCCATCGCGCACGGCGTCGCTCAGGCGCAGGCCCGCATGCGGCATGCTGATCAGCAGCGGCAGGTGGCCTTGATGAAAACTCAGTACCTTGTCCATCGTGCCTCGCTTAGTGGGAAATTTCGTGGCCCTTGCGCACCACGCGCTTGAGCAGGTCGCCACCCAGCCAGTAGGCCAGGTCGGCGGGGCGTTCGATTTGCCAGGCGACGAAGTCGGCTACCTTGCCCACTTCCAGCGAGCCGTGGCTGTCGCCAAGGCCCAGCGCCGTGGCGGCATGCACGGTGACGCCAGCCAAGGCTTCTTCTGGCGTCATGCGGAAACAGGTGCAGCCCATGTTCAACATCAGCCGCAGCGACAACCCTGGCGAAGTGCCGGGGTTGAGGTCGCTGGCCAGGGCAATCTTCACCCCGTGGCGGCGCAAGGCCTCCATCGGTGGCAGCTGGGTTTCACGCAGGAAATAGAAGGCGCCCGGCAGCAGCACGGCGACGGTGCCGGCTGCGGCCATGGCAATGGCGTCTTCCTCGGTCATGAACTCCAGGTGGTCGGCCGACAGTGCCTGGTAACGCGCTGCCAGGCTGGAGCCGTGCAGCGACGACAATTGTTCGGCGTGCAGCTTGACCGGCAGGCCCAGTTCGCGTGCCTTGATGAACAGCCGCTCGACCTGGGCCGGGGAAAACGCCAGGTGTTCGCAGAATGCATCCACGGCGTCCACCAGGCCCTCGGCAGCCAGGGCCGGCAGCATCTCGTCACAGATGTGCGCGATGTAGTCGTCGGGCCGGCCGGCGTATTCCGGCGGCAAGGCGTGCGCGGCCAGACAGGTGGCGCGCACCGCCAGCGGCAGTTCGTCGGCCAGGCGCCGGGCCACGCGCAGCATCTTGCGTTCGTTGGCCAGGTCCAGGCCGTAGCCGGACTTGACCTCGATCATGGTCACGCCATCGCGCATCAGCGCCTGAACCCGCTGGCGAGCACTGGCGAACAGCTCGTCTTCGCTGGCGGCACGGGTAGCCCGCACGGTGCTGGCGATACCGCCGCCCTGGGCAGCGATTTCGGCATAGCTCACGCCCTGCAGGCGCTGCTCGAACTCACCGCTGCGGTTACCACCGAACACCGCGTGGGTGTGGCAGTCGATCAGCCCCGGGGTGACCCAGGCGCCGTCCAGGTCCACCGTGCGGTCAGCATCGACCGGCGCCAGTTCGGCGCGCGGGCCGATCCACTCGATCAGCCCGGCACAGGTGACGATGGCCGCGTCCTCGATGGCCGAATAACGGCCCTCGGCCATGGTTGCCACATGGCAATGCTGCCAGAGGGTTCTCATGCATAATCTCCTTTACTAACGGTGCAGCTCGACGGGCTCTGCTGCCGGCTTGCCCTGCCCTGCACGCGGCTTGCACCACAGCAGGTAGGACGCCACCAGGAACACCACCCAGACCACGCCGACGATCAAAGCCGCCTGGGTGTCCGGGAAGTAGCCGAGCACACCAAAGATGAACACCATGAACGCGATGGCCATGGCCGGGCCGTAGGGCCAGAACGGTACCGGGAACTTGAGTTGGGCCACTTCCTCACGGCTCATGCTGCGGCGCATGGCCACCTGGGTAAGCAGGATCATCAGCCACACCCATACAGTGGCAAAGGTGGCAATGGACGCGATGAGCAGGAACACGTTTTCCGGGATCAGGTAGTTGAGCAGCACGCCGATCAGCAGTGCAGCGCCCATCACCACCACGGTCATCCACGGCACGCCATGTTTCGACAGTTTGCCGAAGCTGCGTGGCGCATGGCCTTGATGGGCCAGGCCATACATCATGCGGCCGGCGCCAAAGATGTCGCTGTTGATGGCCGAGATGGCTGCAGAAATCACCACGATGTTCAGCACGGCGGCGGCAGAGCCAATGCCCAGGTTGCTGAAGATCTGCACGAACGGGCTACCTTGGCTGCCGATCTGCGGCCATGGGTACAGGCACATCAGCACGAACAGGGTGAGTACGTAGAACAGCAGAATGCGCAGCGGCACGGCGTTGATCGCCTTGGGAATGACGCGCTGCGGGTCCTTGGCCTCACCAGCGGTGACGCCAATGATCTCGATGCCGCCGAAGGCGAACATCACCACGGCAAACGACGCGATCAGGCCACCCACACCGTTAGGCATGAAGCCGCCGTGGTCGAACAAGTTGCTGACGCCGACGGCATGCCCGGTACCCACCTGGCTGAAGCCGAAAGCCATGATGCCGAGGCCGGCCAGGATCATCGCCACGATGGCGCCGACCTTGAGCAGCGACAGCCAGAATTCCATCTCGCCAAATACCTTGACGTTGCACAGGTTGAGGCCGCCGATCAGGAAGACGATGCCCAGCACCCAGATCCAGCGTGCCACTTCCGGGAACCAGAAGCCCATGTAGATACCGAAGGCGGTGACGTCGGCGATGGCGACGATGACCATTTCGAAGGCGTAGGTCCAGCCGAGGATGAAGCCGGCCATGGGGCCGAGGTAGGTGCTGGCGTAGTGGCCGAAAGAGCCAGCCACCGGGTTGTGCACGGCCATTTCGCCGAGGGCGCGCATGACCATGAATACGGCAGCGCCGCCGATCAGGTAGGCCAGCAGCACGGCCGGGCCGGCCATCTGGATGGCTGAGGCGGAACCGTAGAACAGCCCGGTGCCGATGGCAGAACCGAGGGCCATGAAACGGATGTGGCGGGCACTCAGCCCGCGCTTGAGACCTTGAGCTTGTTGCATGTCACGTCCTTAAATTGTTTTTGTGGTCGTGAGATCGAAGGGGGCTGCCTTGCAGCCCAAT
>NZ_BCBJ01000102.1:0-3329 GCF_001320605.1 Pseudomonas sp. NBRC 111133
CCCGCCGGCAGCAAACCGGTCAGGCTCCCCTTGGCCAACAGTTCCACGGCCTTTTCGATGTCTGGCGCGAAGAAACGGTCACGGTCATAGTGCGGCACTTCGCTGCGCAGCGCCTTGCGCGCCTGCTCCAGCTTCGTGGAAGTCTTCAGGCCTTTGCGCAGGTCCAGGCCCTGGCAGGCGCCCAGCCATTCGATGGCCAGCACGCCACGGGTGTTTTCAGCCATTTCCCACAGGCGCTTGCCGGCAGCCGGGGCCATCGACACGTGGTCTTCCTGGTTGGCCGAAGTCGGCAGGCTGTCGACGCTGTGCGGGTGGGACAGGGCCTTGTTTTCGCTGGCCAGGGCGGCAGCGGTCACCTGGGCAATCATGAAACCGGAGTTGACCCCGCCGTTTTCCACCAGGAACGGCGGCAGCTGGGACATGTGCTTGTCCATCATCAGCGAGATGCGGCGCTCGCTGAGCGAGCCGATTTCGGCGATGGCCAGGGCAATGTTGTCGGCAGCCATGGCCACCGGCTCAGCGTGGAAGTTACCACCGGAAATCACATCACCTTCGGCGGCGAACACCAGCGGGTTGTCGGACACGGCGTTGGCTTCGATGCCCAGCACTTCGGCAGCCTGGCGCAGCTGGGTGAGGCAGGCGCCCATGACCTGCGGCTGGCAGCGCAAGGAGTAAGGGTCCTGGACCTTGTCGCAGTTCTTGTGCGACAGCGACACTTCACTGGAATCGCCCAGCAGGTCGCGGAAGCAGGCGGCGGTGTCGATCTGGCCGCGCTGGCCACGCACTTCGTGGATACGCGCATCGAACGGCGAACGCGAGCCCAATGCCGCTTCGACGCTCAGGCCACCGCAGGCGATGGCAGCAGCGTACAGGTCTTCACCCTGGAACAGACCGCGCAGGGCGTAGGCAGTGGAGGCCTGGGTACCGTTGAGCAGGGCCAGGCCCTCTTTGGCGGCCAGGGTCAGTGGTTCGAGGCCGGCAACCGCCAGGGCTTCGGTGGCCGACAGCCACTGGCCTTTGTAGCGGGCCTTGCCTTCGCCCAGCAGCACCAGCGACATGTGCGCCAGCGGCGCCAGGTCACCGGATGCGCCCACCGAGCCTTTCAGCGGGATGTGCGGGTAGACTTCGGCGTTGACCAGGGCGATCAGCGCGTCGATGACCTTGCGGCGAATGCCGGAGAAACCACGGCTGAGGCTGTTGATTTTCAGCACCATGATCAGGCGCACCAGGTCGTCATCCAGCGGCGCGCCAACACCGGCGGCGTGCGACAGCACCAGCGAGCGCTGCAGGTTTTCCAGGTCGTGGCTGGCGATGCGGGTCGAGGCCAGCAGGCCGAAACCGGTGTTGATGCCGTAGGCGGTACGGTCTTCGGCAATGATCTGCTCGACACAGGCAACGCTGGCGTCGATGGCCGGCGCGGCGCTGGCATCCAGTTGCAGGCGCACGGGCGCGGCGTTGATCGCGCGCAGCTGGGCCAGGGTCAGGGTGCCAGGCTTGAGGGTGAGTTCGGTCACGTTGCTACTCCAAATCGCGTGGAGCCGCAGGCCCGTTTTTCGGTGCCTGCGCGCTCCTTCTTGTTGTTCAGTATCACCCCTTGTGGGGTGTGATCCAAAGCGTGGCGATCACCCAGTGATCATCGGCAGGTCCAGGCCCTGCTCCTTGGCGCAGTCGATGGCGATAGCGTAACCGGCATCGGCGTGGCGCATCACGCCAGTCCCCGGGTCGTTGGTCAGCACGCGGGCGATACGCTCGGCGGCTTCGTCGGTACCGTCGCAGACGATGACCATGCCCGAGTGCTGCGAGAAGCCCATGCCCACGCCACCGCCGTGGTGCAGCGACACCCAGGTGGCGCCGCCTGCGGTGTTCAGCAGGGCGTTGAGCAGCGGCCAGTCGGAAACAGCGTCCGAGCCATCACGCATGGCTTCGGTTTCGCGGTTAGGGCTGGAGACCGAACCCGAGTCCAGGTGGTCACGGCCGATCACCACCGGTGCCGACAGCTCGCCGCTGCGGACCATTTCGTTGAACGCCAGGCCCAGCTTGGCGCGCAGGCCCAGGCCAACCCAGCAGATACGTGCCGGCAGGCCCTGGAAGCTGATGCGCTCGCGGGCCATGTCCAGCCAGCGGTGCAGGTGGGCGTCGTCGGGGATCAGTTCCTTGACCTTGGCGTCGGTCTTGTAGATGTCCTCGGCATCGCCAGACAGCGCCGCCCAGCGGAACGGGCCGATACCACGGCAGAACAGCGGGCGGATGTAGGCTGGCACGAAGCCCGGGAAGTCGAAGGCGTTGGCCACGCCCTCTTCCTTGGCCATCTGGCGGATGTTGTTGCCGTAGTCGAAGGTCGGGATGCCTTGTTTCTGGAAGTCCAGCATGGCTTGTACGTGCACGGCCATCGACTGCTTGGCGGCTTTGACCACGGCAGCCGGCTCGGTCTGCGCACGGTCGCGGTACTGTTCCCAGGTCCAGCCGGCTGGCAGGTAGCCGTTCAGTGGGTCGTGGGCGCTGGTCTGGTCGGTGACCATGTCCGGGCGCACGCCACGCTTGACCAGCTCTGGCAGGATTTCGGCAGCGTTGCCGTGCAGGGCGATGGAGATGGCCTTGCCTTCGGCGGTGTACTTGGCGATGCGCGCCAGGGCGTCGTCGAGGTCGGTGGCCTGCTCGTCGACGTAGCGGGTTTCCAGGCGGAAGTCGATGCGGCTCTGCTGGCATTCGATGTTCAGCGAGCAGGCGCCGGCCAGGGTAGCGGCCAGTGGCTGGGCGCCGCCCATGCCGCCCAGGCCTGCGGTGAGTACCCACTTGCCTTTCAGGCTGCCGCCGTAGTGCTGGCGACCGGCTTCGACGAAGGTTTCATAGGTGCCCTGGACGATGCCCTGGCTGCCGATGTAGATCCAGCTGCCGGCGGTCATCTGGCCATACATGGCCAGGCCTTTGGCGTCCAGTTCGTTGAAGTGTTCCCAGTTGGCCCAGTGTGGCACCAGGTTGGAGTTGGCGATCAGCACGCGCGGGGCGTTGCTGTGGGTCTTGAACACGCCGACCGGCTTGCCCGACTGCACCAGCAGGGTTTCGTCGTCTTCCAGGCGGGTGAGGGTTTCGACGATCTTGTCGTAGCATTCCCAGTTACGGGCGGCGCGGCCGATACCACCGTACACCACCAGTTCTTTCGGGTTTTCCGCGACCTGCGGGTCGAGGTTGTTCATCAGCATGCGCAGTGGCGCTTCGGTCAGCCAGCTTTTGGCGGTCAGCTTGTTGCCACGTGGGGCACGGATTTCAACGTCACGGTATTTGTTGTTGTCGGTCACGGGAAAGGTCCTCTGCGGTCGTCCGCGGGCGGG
>NZ_BCBJ01000103.1:0-29864 GCF_001320605.1 Pseudomonas sp. NBRC 111133
TCGATCTCACAGGCGCCAAAAATCTACTGGCGAACCCTCAGCGCCCAACCAACTCGATCAGGCAGAACCGCCCCTGAACCTCCAGCCCAAGCAATTCGTCATTGCCCTCCAGCCGCAGGCAGTCATGCAACCCCAACCGCTGCACCTCATGCCCTGCCATGGTCACCTCAACCTGGCTACTGGCCGCAAACAACAACACCGTCGACGCCGAGCTGTACAACCGGCTGGTGCCATCGAACCACTGCAACCGCGCCCGATACCGCTGCGGTGCATAGATCAGGTTGAAATCGCGAATCGGCCCGCCCAATAGCTTGCAGCTGACCTGGCTTTCGCCGCTGAAGGCAAAGGCATCCAACGGCAACAACGGTCGGCTGGCCTGGCCATCGACCAGCAGTCGCATGCCATCGCCCTGCAGCACAGTGATGATCCGCTGGTAGCCGGCGAACGTGGAAAAGCCACCCGACTCCTCGATATCGGCAATCGACAGGCGCCAGCCAAAACCGTCCAGCCCTTCACCGCTGTCGCGGGTAATTTCTTCGGTGAAACCGCCACCGTTCTTCCACGGCATGCGCGGGTAATCCTGCGCACGCAACAACTGCAGTTGGCTCATTTACTGAAACGTCCTTCCAGGCGATGACGGGAACCGGGGTGTATCAACCGTGCAGCGGTCACCGGCTGGCGGCCGGACCAGGTGCGGCGACGAATCAGCAGGCAAGGCTCGCCCCGCTCGATCTGCAACAGGGTGCATTCGTCCGGTTCGGCCAGGATGGCCTCGACCACGTGCTCGCCCTCGGTCAGCGGCGCCACTTGGGATAGGTAGGCGTAAGGCGTCTGCCGGGTGAAGTCCTGCTTGAGGTAGTCAGGGGCAATGGCCGCGTTGACGTAGCGGTCCTCGATCTGCACCGGCACGCCGTTTTCAAAATGCACGATCAGCGAGTGGAACACCCGCTGGCCTTCACGCATGTCCAAGGCCAGGGCCCGTTCGGAGCCAGCGGCCTCTTCGGCAAGGGTAATGACCTGGCAGCTATGCTGATGGCCGCGCGCGGCAATTTCGTCGGCAATGTTGTTGACCTCGAACAACGCCGATCGGCCCTTGGGCTCAGCCACGAAGGTACCCACGCCTTGCATGCGCACCAGCAGGCCTTCAGCCGTCAGCTCGCGCAGGGCGCGGTTGATGGTCATGCGGCTGAAACCCAGCTCGCTGACCAGTTCGCTCTCGGAGGGAACCCGGTGGTGTGGCGGCCAGCTGCCGTTGTCGATCTGCTGGACGATCATTTGTTTGACCCGGGCATACAGCGGCGCCGGGCCCTCGCCCATCTGGGCAACCAGCGCGGAGACAGGAGGTGTCGGCACGGCGTTGAGTCCTTTGCAATGGAATGAGCGGTAGCTTGCCGCAGTTTACCCGGCAGGCAAACGCCTGTATATGTATATACAAGTTAACAATAACAGGATTTCACCGATGTCCGCCTACTTCGCCGAACGCGCCCTGCTGCCAACGGGCTGGGCCAGCCATGTCCGTATCGAGGTCGCCAGCGATGGCCATGTAGCCAGCATCGAGCCGGGCGCTTCGGCCGAAGGGGCTGAACGCCTGGCCGGTCCGTTGCTGCCCGGCATGCCCAACCTGCACTCGCATGCCTTCCAGCGCGCCATGGCAGGCCTGGCGGAAGTCGCCGGCAACCCCAACGACAGTTTCTGGACATGGCGCGACCTGATGTACCGCCTGGTCGGGCAGATCACCCCGGACCAGCTGCAGGTCATCGCCCGTCAGCTGTACATCGAGATGCTCAAGGCCGGCTACACCTCGGTAGCCGAGTTTCATTACGTGCACCATGACAATGCCGGCAAGGCCTACGCCGACCCGGCCGAGCTTTCCCGCCGCATCAGCGCGGCTGCGGCCGACAGCGGCATTGGCCTGACCTTGCTGCCGGTGCTGTACAGCCACGCCGGGTTCGGCGGCCAGGCACCGAACGACGGGCAGCGGCGCTTCATCAATTCCACCGAAGGGTACCTGCAACTGCAGGCGCAACTGTCCCCGATCCTAGCCGCGCAGCCTGCACAGCAGCTGGGCCTGTGCTTCCACTCGCTGCGTGCGGTAACGCCTGGGCAGATCGCCGACGTGCTGGCGGCCAGCGACAAGCAATGCCCGGTGCATATCCATATCGCCGAGCAGCAGAAGGAAGTGGACGACTGCCTGGCCTGGAGCGGCCTGCGCCCGCTGCAATGGCTGTACGAACATGTGGAGGTCGACCCCCGCTGGTGCCTGGTGCATGCCACCCATGCCGAGCCGGATGAAGTCAGCGCCATGGCCCGCAGCGGTGCCGTGGCCGGGTTGTGCCTCACCACCGAGGCCAACCTGGGTGACGGGATTTTCCCGGCGGTGGACTACTTGGCGCAGGGCGGGCGCATGGGCATTGGCTCCGACAGCCATGTGTCACTGAGCGTGGTGGAAGAACTGCGCTGGCTGGAATACGGCCAGCGCTTGCGTGACCAGCGGCGAAACCGCCTGTACCGCGGCGATCAACCGATGGTCGGGCGCACGCTGTATGACGCGGCACTGGCAGGTGGTGCGCAAGCGCTGGGGCAAGGAATTGGAGAGCTGGCCGTGGGCAAGCGTGCCGACTGGCTGGTGCTCGACGGGCACGACCCTTACATCGCCCTGGCGGATGGCGATGCCATTCTCAACCGCTGGCTGTTTGCGGGTGGGGATCGCCAGGTGCGGGATGTGATGGTGAATGGGCAGTGGGTAGTGCGCCAGGGGCGGCATGCACAGGAGGAGGAAAGCGCGCAGGCGTTTGCTCAGGTACTGCGGCAGCTTTTGGGTTGAGTGTACTGGGGCTGCTTAGCAGCCCTTCTCGGGCAAGCCCCACAGGGTTTTGCGCATAACCTGTGGGAGCGGGCTTGCCCGCGAAGGGTTGCAAAACAACCCCAAAAAATCAGTGCATTTTTACAATTTGCTGATCAGACGCACGCCAGATAAGCCGGCTGGTGTCATACCCCTGCTGTCGTGCCTTGGACAGCAGATTCTCGCGCTCCCACGCCGGCAATGTCGGCGTACGCGACAGAATCCACAGGTGCTTGCGATCCGGGCTGCCGACCACCGCCGTGCGGTAACGCTCATCCACATACAAAATCCAGTACTCGCCCCGAGCCACGCCCGGCACCAGCTTGGTAAACCAGTTGTCGAACTCTACCCACAGCTTGTCGGTATGCCCCGGCTCCTGAATGCTGGCGTGCCCCTCGGCACGCAGCCATTCATCACCCATGGTGCGGCAGCGGTTGAGCACGCCAAAGCTGCCATCCGGCTTGAGGTTGTAGTGCGCCTCGGACTGCTCGCAACCGGTCTGGTAGCGCATAGGCAGGCGTGCCAGCTCGAACCATTTGCCCTGATAGCGCTTGAGGTCGACATTGCCGGCGGTTTTCGGCGCCAGCGGGTCGTGCACGGAGCCTGCACAACCGCCCAGCAGCAACGCCAGGCATACCCCCATCAGCAGGTACGCACGCCTCATTTGAGACCCTGCCCTGAATACATCAGCACCTTGTCAGCTGCGTACTGCACGCTGATGAAGCTCTTCTCGTCCCCCCAGGTGCAGCTGCTCATGCCCAGCGCGCCAGAGCACTCGGTCGGCGTGCCGAGCAACTGCTCGACCTCGGCCTTGTTCATACCGGCCTTGATCTTGGAATAGTTTTCCTGGTTGATCTTGCTGCAGGCAGTCAGGACGACGCACAGCGACAACAGGGCGAGGGAACGCAACGACATGAAGGACACTCCTGGAGAGGGGATACAGGCGAGTGGCCTGCAGTGACCTTCGACGGAAAAAACCCTCCCGGGTTCCCTACCCCACCCCATTTACCCCTACACCATTGGTCGGGTGGCCACTACCGTGCGATTAATCACAAAGTAATAGTCATCTCCCAATAAAAAAGGCCGCCCCTTGCAGGAGCGGCCTTGCGTCGCGACGGCCTGCACAGCAGGCCCAATGCCTCAGAACCTGGACCCGGGCTCCAGCAAAAAGTCCATCTCTTCACTGGTGCTCGGCCGCTCCAGCACCAGGTTGCGGTGCGGGAAGCGCCCGAACCGGGCAATCACGCGCTGATGCTGCTCGGCATAGTCGAGGAAGCCTTCAAACAGCCGGCGATGGGCCTCTGGCTGCTCGTCGAGCAATACCTGATAACGCTCGACACACAGGTTCTGCCAGTCCAGCACCTCGGCATGCTCCAGCACCAGCAGCACGAACACGCGCTGGATGGGCAGCAACTGGTAGTCCCAGCCCTTCTGCAGGCCCTGCATGGCCACCACCTGGGCACGCCGGTCGCCCTCGAAGGCGCGCGGCGTGTCGCGGTAGATCATGCGCGGCAGCTGGTCCAGCAGAATCAGCAGGCCCAGCCAGCCCTGCGGGCTTCGCTGCCACTCGTCGAGCCCGCCGGCCAAGGCCTGCTCGGTCAGCTCGCCAAACAGCGCATGGGCATCGGCATCGTGATGCTTGCCGAACCACAGCGTGCTCTTCTCGTCAGCCACGGCCTGGGGACTGGTGCCCCAACCGAACCACCACTCCAGCAACGGCTGCCAAGGTGCGAGCATGACTTATTCCTTGTGGTAGGCGGTAACGCGCTCGACCTCTTCCTTCGAGCCGAGGATCACCGACACGCGCTGGTGCAGGCTTTCTGGCTTGATGTCGAGGATGCGATCGTAACCGTTGGTGGAAGCGCCGCCAGCCTGTTCGATGATGAAGGACATCGGGTTGGCTTCGTACATCAGGCGCAGCTTGCCCGGCTTGCTTGGCTCACGGGCGTCACGTGGGTACATGAACAGGCCGCCACGGGTCAGGATGCGGTGTACGTCGGCCACCATCGAGGCGATCCAGCGCATGTTGTAGTTCTTCTTCAGCGGGCCGGTCTCGCCGGCCAGCAGCTCGCCCACGTAGCGTTGTACCGGGGCTTCCCAGTGGCGCTGGTTGGACATGTTGATGGCGAATTCGGCGGTGCTTTCCGGCACACGGATGTTTTCGTGAGTCAGAACGAAGCTGCCCAGCTCGCGGTCCAGGGTGAAGCCCTTCACGCCATTGCCCAGGGTGAGGATCAGCATGGTCTGCGGGCCGTAGATGGCGTAACCGGCGGCGACCTGCTGGGTGCCTGGCTGCAAGAAGGCGTTTTCGTTCAGGGTTTCGTTCTGGCTCAGGTATTCGTTAGGGCAACGCAGTACCGAGAAGATGGTGCCGACCGACACGTTGACGTCGATGTTCGACGAACCGTCCAGCGGGTCGAAGACCAGCAGATAGGCGCCTTTCGGGTATTTGCCCGGGATCTGGTAGGCGTTGTCCATTTCTTCGGACGCCATGCCGGCCAGGTGGCCGCCCCACTCGTTGGCTTCCAGCAGGATATCGTTGGAAATCACGTCCAGTTTCTTCTGGACTTCGCCCTGCACGTTTTCAGTGCCCATGCTGCCCAGCACACCACCCAGGGCGCCTTTGGACACGTGATGGCTGATTTCCTTGCACGCACGCGCCACCACTTCGATCAGGAAGCGCAGATCGGCAGGGGTATTGTTGCTGCGGGTCTGCTCAATCAGATAGCGACTCAGGGTAACGCGGGACATGTATGGCTCCGAACGGATTGGGGGGATGAAAAACCCCCGCAGTTTACAGGGAGAGTTGCAGGCTAGCGAGTAATGAGACTCGCCACGGCTCTCTGACGGCACAATAGGTCGCTAGTTCAGCCTTCGCCAGGCCGGTGGTCTGGTTGTGAGGCCATTCGCGGGACCGCCCGCGAATGGCCTCACATCAATCCAAAGCCTTCCAGATCTCGGTGGCATACTCACGAATGGTCCGGTCCGACGAGAACCACCCCATCCGCGCCGTGTTCAGCACCGCCATGCGCCACCACTCCTGCGGCGTGTGCCACAGTTCCTCGACCCGCCGCTGGGCATCCCAGTAGGCATCGAAGTCGGCGCACACCAGGAAGCGGTCATACGCCACCAGCCCGTCGATCAACCCGGCGTAGCGCGATGGGTCGTCCGGCGAGAACACACCGCTGCGAATCGCCTGCAGCACATCATTCAGGCGGTTGGACGCGGCAATCGCCGCACTGGCACCAAAATCACCCGCCTTCTTGCGTGCCTCGACCTGCTGGGCGGTCAAGCCAAAGATGAACATGTTGTCGGCGCCCACCTGTTCGCACATCTCCACGTTGGCGCCATCCAGCGTGCCGATGGTCAACGCGCCGTTCAGCCCGAACTTCATGTTGCTGGTACCGGAGGCTTCATAGCCGGCCGTTGAAATCTGCTCGGAAAGGTCTGCCGCCGGGATGATGCTTTCAGCCAGGCTGACGTTGTAGTTGGGCAGGAACACCACCTTCAGGAGGCCACGGACGGTCGGGTCGTTGTTCACCACCCGGGCGATGTCGTTGGCCAGTTTGATGATCAACTTGGCCTGGTGATAACTGGCTGCCGCCTTGCCGGCGAAAATCTTCACCCGCGGCACCCAGTTGGTACCGGGGTCGTTGCGTATGGCCTGGTACAACGCCACGGTGTGCAGCAGGTTGAGCAACTGGCGCTTGTACTCGTGGATGCGCTTGACCTGCACGTCGAACAACGCCTCGGGGTTTACCGTAACGCCGATGCGGTCCTGGATGATGCTGGCCAGGGCGCGCTTGCTGTGCAGGCGCTGGGCGGCGAACTGCTTGCGAAAACCAGGCTTGTCGGCAAACGGCACCAGGCCGGCAAGCCGCCCTTCAGGGTCGTCCTTGAGCTCTGGCCCAAGCGCCTCGACCAGCATGTCGGTCAACTGAGGGTTGGACTGGTACAACCAGCGGCGGAAAGTAATGCCGTTGGTCTTGTTGTTGATGCGCTGCGGGTAAAGCTTGTGCAACTCGGAGAACACGGTGCTCTTCATCAACTTGCTGTGCAGCGCCGACACGCCGTTGACGCTGTGCGAGCCAAGAAACGCCAGGTTGCCCATGCGCACGCGGCGGCCGTTGTCTTCCTCGATCAGCGACACGGCGCGCAGCACGTCGAAATCGTGCAGGCCTTTGGCGCGCAGCGAGTCGATATGGTAGGCATTGATGAGATAGATGATCTGCATGTGCCGGGGGAGCATGCGCTCCATCAGCGCGACCGGCCAGGTTTCCAGGGCTTCGGGCAGCAGCGTGTGGTTGGTGTAGGCGAGCGTGCCGACGGTCAGCTCCCAGGCCTTTTCCCACGGTATTTCATGCTGATCCACCAACAGCCGCATCAACTCCGCCACGGCAATCGATGGGTGGGTGTCGTTGAGCTGGATGGCTGCCGCATCGGGCAGGTTGAGCAGGTCTTTGTGCATGTTCAGGTGGCGGCGGAGCAAGTCCTGCAACGAAGCCGACACGAAGAAATACTCCTGACGCAAGCGCAGTTCCTGCCCCGCCTCGGTGCTGTCCGCCGGGTACAGCACGCGAGAAATGCTCTCGGCCCGCGCCACTTCGGCCACGGCCCCCAGGTGGTCGCCCGCATTGAAGCGTTCAAGGTGCAGCTCTTCCAGCGCCCGTGCACGCCACAAGCGCAAGGTGTTGACGCTGGACCCGCGCCAGCCGACCACGGGCGTGTCATAAGCGACCGCCCGCACCGTCTCACCCGGCGACCAGACCTGGCGCTGGGCACCGCTATCATCGCTCAAGGTTTCAACGCTGCCGCCGAAGCTGATCGGGTAGATCACCTCGGCACGCTCGAACTCCCACGGGTTGCCGAAATCCAGCCAGTTCTCGGTCTGCTCCTGCTGCCACCCATCGACCAGGGCCTGACGGAACAGCCCATGCTCGTAGCGGATGCCATAACCATGGGCGGCAATACCCAAGGTGGACATACTTTCCATGAAGCACGCCGCCAGCCGGCCAAGGCCACCGTTACCCAGCGCGGCGTCGGGTTCGAGCAGGCGGATGCGCTCCAGGTCCACGTCCAACCCTTCCAGTGCATCGCGGGCGATGTCCAGCAGCCCCAGGTTGCTCAGGCTGTCATACAGCAGGCGCCCGATAAGGAATTCCAGGGAGAGGTAGTAGACCCGCTTCTGGCTGCGTCGATAGGCCTGGCGGGTATGGTCCATCCAGTGGTCGACCATGTGATCGCGCGCAGCCAGGGCAATGGCTTCGAACCAGTCATGGTCGAAGGCGTGCTCCGGGTCCTTGCCGACCGCATAGGTCAGCTTGTTTAGTACAGCGGCGCGAAAATCCGCGACTTCGGCGTCACGTGCTTTGGGTTCCTGGGACATGCGACATCCTCGGGCAAGTTGACGAAAGCGGAGGGAGATTGTTGAGACTAGACCCTTCGACCGGGAGTGACAGTTACGGTTCGCAGTTTTCATGCCCACTCTGCGATTCCGGCAAAAGGTTGTTCATAAATTGAACAATTCCGGTATCATCGCGCGCCCCAAGACCGTGATCCACCCTATAAAGATGAAAACGACCCTGATCGCCGCCGCCGAAGTCGACCGCCTGGAGACTTGGCAGCGCTATGCCAGCCACATGTGCGGTGGCTGCCACTCGACCTGTTGCACCCTGCCGGTGGAGGTGAAGATCAAGGATCTGATCCGTATCGGCGTGGTGGACGAGTTCGAAAAAGACGAACCGCCGAAAAACGTGGCCAAACGCCTGCAGAAGGAAGGCATCATCGAGCGCTTCAACCAGAAGTCGGGCATCTTCACCCTGACCCGGATGAGCAACGATGACTGCATGTATCTGGATCGTAAGAGCCGGCTGTGCACCATTTATGACAAGCGCCCGGATACCTGCCGCAACCACCCAAAGGTCGGGCCGCGGCCGGGGTATTGTGCCTATAAGCCCAAGGTTGTCGGGCGCTGATCGTTAGCCTGTTCCGGCCTCTTCGCGGGTAAACCCGCTCCCACAGGATCTCTGCAAGGTTCAGAGCCTGTGCAGTACCTGTGGGAGCAGGTTTACCCGCGAAGAGGCCAGCACCGACAGCACAATTACTGAAGGCATAAAAAAACGCCCCCGGCCTTTCGACCGGGGGCGTTTTCATTCAGCCTGAGCTAACTCAGTTCTTGGCTTTCTTGGCAGCGCGGGTACGCTCGCCTTCGTCCAGGATCTTCTTGCGCAGGCGGATCGACTTAGGCGTCACTTCGCACAGCTCGTCGTCCTGGATGAATTCCAGGGCCTGTTCCAGGGTGTGGCGAACTGGCGGTACCAGGGCGATGACTTCGTCTTTGCCCGAAGCACGCATGTTGTCGAGCTTCTTGCCTTTGGTCGGGTTCACGCCCAGGTCGTTGTCACGGCTGTTCAGGCCGATGATCTGACCGTTATAGATCTCCTGACCGTGCTCAACGAACAGCTTGCCGCGCGCCTGCAGGGTTTCCAGCGAGTAGGTCAGCGCCTTGCCGGTTTCGACCGAAACCAGTACGCCGTTCAGGCGGCCAGACATCTGGCCCGACTTCATGGTGTCGTAACGATCGAAGATCGAGGTCAGGATGCCTGCACCGTTGGTCAGAGTCAGGAACTGGTTACGGAAACCGATCAGACCACGGGCTGGAATGTTGTACTCCAGGCGCACACGGCCCTTGCCATCCGGAACCATGTTGGTCAGGTCGCCTTTACGCAGACCCATCTCTTCCATCACCTTGCCCTGGGATTCTTCAGGGATGTCGATGGTGACGTTCTCGAACGGCTCCTGCTTCACGCCGTCCACTTCGCGGATGATGACTTCAGGACGGCCTACGGCCATCTCGAAGCCTTCACGGCGCATGGTTTCGATCAGTACCGACAGGTGCAGCTCACCACGGCCCGATACCTTGAACTTGTCAGGGGAATCGGTTTCCTGAACGCGCAGAGCAACGTTGTACAGCAGCTCCTTGTCCAGACGGTCCTTGATGTTACGGCTGGTGACGAACTTGCCTTCTTTACCGCAGAACGGCGAGTCGTTGACCTGGAAGGTCATGGAAACGGTCGGCTCGTCAACGGTCAGCGGCTTCATCGCTTCTACCGCATCCGGGGCGCACAGGGTGTCGGAGATGAACAGCTCGTCGAAACCGCTGATGCAGACGATGTCGCCAGCCTGGGCTTCTTCAACGTCTACACGGTGCAGGCCGTGATGGCCCATCAGCTTCAGGATACGGCCGTTACGCTTCTTGCCGTTGGTGTCGATGGCGACAACCGGGGTGTTCGGCTTGACGCGACCACGGGCGATACGGCCAACGCCGATAACGCCGAGGAAGCTGTTGTAGTCCAGTGCGGAGATTTGCATCTGGAACGGGCCGTCACGGTCAACAGACGGCGCAGGTACGTTGTCGACGATCGACTGGTACAGGGCGGTCATGTCTTCGCCCATCTCGGTGTGGTCCAGGCCGGCGATGCCGTTCAGGGCCGAGGCGTAGACGACTTTGAAGTCCAGCTGTTCGTCGGTAGCACCGAGGTTGTCGAACAGGTCGAAGATCTGGTCCAGAAC
Organism: Pseudomonas sp. NBRC 111133; assembly: GCF_001320605.1. Lineage (NCBI taxonomy): Bacteria > Pseudomonadati > Pseudomonadota > Gammaproteobacteria > Pseudomonadales > Pseudomonadaceae > Pseudomonas > Pseudomonas sp. NBRC 111133. Next base: position 10,415 of record NZ_BCBJ01000103.1, read on the forward strand.
CCAGTCAGGACGCGCGCCCGGGCGGTCAACCTTGTTGATCACGACGATTGGCTTCAGGCCGGCTTCGAAGGCCTTCTTGGTCACGAAGCGCGTTTGCGGCATCGGGCCGTCCTGGGCGTCGACCAGCAGCAGCACGGAGTCGACCATCGACATTACACGCTCAACCTCGCCACCGAAGTCGGCGTGGCCGGGGGTGTCGACGATGTTGATGTGGTAGCCGTTCCAGTTGATGGCGGTGTTTTTCGCCAGAATGGTAATACCGCGCTCTTTTTCCTGGTCGTTGGAGTCCATGACGCGCTCGTCGTTGAGCTCGTTACGCTCCAGGGTGCCGGACTGACGCAGGAGTTTGTCGACCAGGGTGGTTTTACCATGGTCAACGTGGGCGATGATGGCGATGTTACGCAGATTTTCGATCACAAGTGTATCTCGATCAGAGGATTCGGTTGCCGCCCAGTGTAGGCGGCCAATATGTACTGTTTAAGGCTCAGCGGGCCCGGCGGTCGGGAGGGCGATGGCGGATACTGCCGCCATACAGCCCCGGCGTCTTATGTCGGACGATAAACACGCACATTGGCATGTCCCTCACTGAGCAGGTGGTGTGCGTGCAAACGGCTCATCACACCCTTGTCGCAATACAGCAAGTACTGGCGCGTGGGGTCCAGGTGCTTGAACTTGCTGTTGATCGCGTAGAACGGCATGGCCTGGACTTCGATACCTTCCAGCGCCAGGGGTTCGTCTTCCTGGGCATCGGGGTGACGAATGTCGATGACGATCTGGCCTGGCAGCGCCTCGGCCACTTCCTCGATTTCGATGTCCTTGCCCAGCTCGTCGATCACATGGTCGATGGAAATGAACTTGGCGCGCTCCAGGGCGCGCTCCAGCACGGCCATGTCGAACTGCTTTTCTTCATGTTCCATGCGGTGGCGCTTGGCGTGAGTGGTCGGGTTTACCGAGATCACGCCGCAGTATTCTGGCATGTGCTTGGCGAAGTCGGCGGTGCCGATTTCGGTGGCCTGGTCGATGATGTCCTGCTTGTGGCTGGCCAGCAACGGGCGCAGCACCAGCTTGTCGGTGGCCGAGTCGATGATCGACAGGTTCGGCAGCGTCTGGCTGGACACCTGGGAAATCGCCTCGCCGGTGACCAGCGCGTCGATCTGCAGGCGGTCGGCCATGTGCGCGGCACCGCGCAGCATCATGCGCTTGAGGGTGACGCCCATGTAGCTGTTGTCGACCTTGTTGAGGATCTCGCCGACCACTTCTTCGAACGGCACGCTGATGAACAGCACGCGCTGGCTGCTGCCGTACTTTTTCCACAGGAAGTGGGCCACTTCCATCACGCCCAGCTCGTGGGCACGGCCGCCGAGGTTGAAGAAGCAGAAGTGGGTCATCAGGCCACGGCGCATCATCTGGTAGGCCGCCACGGTGGAGTCGAAGCCACCGGACATCAGCACCAGGGTCTGCTCCAGGGCGCCCAGCGGGTAACCGCCGATGCCGTTGTGCTGGTTGTGGATCACGTACAGGCGCTGGTCGCGGATTTCGATGCGCACCAGCACTTCAGGGTTCTTCAGCGCGATGCCGGCGGCGCCGCATTGCTGGCGCAGCTGGCTGCCGACGTAGCGGTCGACGTCCATCGAGGTGAAGTCATGGTGGCCACCGCGCTTGCAGCGCACGGCGAAGTGCTTGCCGGCCAGCAGATGGCCGAAGTGGTGCTTACACTTGGCGACGATGTCGTCGAAGTCACCCAGCGGGTATTCCTCAACCTGCAGGAAGTGGGTGATACCCGGCGTGCAGGTGAGGCGCTCGATCATCTCGCGCTGGACTTTCTCGTCTTCGACGCGGGTGACCACTTCGAGATTGTCCCAGACACCATCAACCGCGAGCTCAGGGTCGAGATCCTTGAGCACATTGCGGATATTCTTGCCGAGCTGGCGGATAAAGCGCTTGCGCACCGGCCGGCTCTTGATGGTGATTTCTGGGAAGACTTTGACGATAAGTTTCATTGGTTAACAGCGCGCGCAGGGCCTGCCGAAAATGAGGGGCGCGAATTATAGCGGAAATTGCTCAGGATTTGACCAACTTTTGATCAGAAGCTTTGAGATAAATGCAAGACCGGGGTTTTGCAGTGCCTGTTCCGGCCCTTTCGCGGGCAAGCCCGCTCCCACAGGAGCCGTGCAAGCTTCAAAGAGCACACCGTACCTGTGGGAGCAGGCTTGCCCGCGAAGGGGCCCTTAAAAAAGCACATCCGCCTGGCAGTGCACATTTATGGTGCATCACCACCAAAACTCGCATCTTTAGGGTGCATTATTCGCCGTCAGCCGCGTGCCAAATGCCCGCAAACGCCCCCTTTTATCCCGCCCTCGCCATTTTCGGGCACTGGCATGCAATTTGCTCCCTTGTGAGGCAGGTAAGCTTGGCCGACTATCCGCGCCCGGCAACACCCTTTTTCCAGGGCAGCGGCCCACCGCGCTCTAGACCATCCGGAGGACAACATGTCGAAGTCGGTTCAACTCATCAAAGATCATGACGTCAAGTGGATTGATCTGCGTTTCACGGACACCAAAGGCATTCAGCACCACGTGACCATGCCGTCGCGTGATGCGCTGGACGAAGACTTCTTCGAAGTCGGCAAGATGTTCGACGGTTCCTCCATTGCTGGCTGGAAAGGCATCGAAGCTTCCGACATGATCCTGATGCCGGTTGACGACACTGCCGTCCTGGACCCGTTCACCGAAGAACCTACCCTGATCATCACCTGCGACATCGTCGACCCGTCGAGCATGCAGGGCTACGATCGCGACCCACGTGCGATCGCCAAGCGCGCCGAAGAGTACCTGAAGAGCACCGGCATCGGTGACACCGTATTCGCAGGCCCGGAGCCAGAGTTCTTCATCTTCGACGAAGTGAAGTTCCAGTCGGACATCTCCGGCTCGATGTTCAAGATCTTCTCCGAGCAAGGCTCGTGGATGACCGGCGCTGACGTGGAAGGCGGCAACAAAGGCCACCGTCCAGGCGTGAAAGGCGGCTACTTCCCGGTTCCGCCGTTCGACCACGACCACGAAATCCGTACTGCCATGTGCAACGCACTGGAAGAAATGGGCCAGACCGTTGAAGTTCACCACCACGAAGTGGCGACTGCCGGCCAGAACGAAATCGGCGTCAAATTCAACACCCTGGTGAAGAAGGCTGACGAAGTACAAGCCCTGAAATACGTCGTGCACAACGTTGCCGACGCTTACGGCCGTACCGCCACCTTCATGCCGAAGCCACTGTACGGTGACAACGGTTCGGGCATGCACGTACACATGTCGATCTGGAAAGACGGCAAGAACACCTTCTCGGGTGAAGGCTATGCCGGCCTGTCCGACACCGCCCTGTACTTCATCGGCGGTATCATCAAGCACGGTAAGGCCCTGAACGGCTTCACCAACCCGTCGACCAACTCGTACAAGCGTCTGGTTCCAGGTTTCGAAGCACCGGTAATGCTGGCCTACTCGGCGCGTAACCGTTCCGCCTCGATCCGTATTCCTTACGTCGGCAGCCCGAAAGCCCGCCGTATCGAAGCACGCTTCCCGGACCCATCGGCCAACCCGTACCTGGCCTTCGCGGCCCTGCTGATGGCTGGCCTGGACGGCATCCAGAACAAGATCCACCCAGGCGATGCTGCCGACAAGAACCTGTACGACCTGCCACCAGAAGAGGCCAAGGACATTCCGCAAGTGTGCGGCAGCCTGAAAGAAGCCCTGGAAGAGCTGGACAAAGGCCGTGCGTTCCTGACCAAGGGCGGCGTGTTCTCCGACGACTTCATCGATGCCTTCATCGAGCTGAAGTCGGAAGAAGAGATCAAGGTCCGTACCTTCGTGCACCCGCTGGAATACGAGCTGTACTACAGCTGCTGATCTGATCGGCGCCCCGCGCCGATGACCTGATCTGGAACGGCCTCCCTCGGGAGGCCGTTTTCGTTTCTGCGCCACACAGAAATCACCTCACCCACGCTATGCTCTATCTTGGTGCACAACAAAGCGCCTTGCCCCTATTTGCTCCCCAATCTGGTTCACATGAAACGTTTCATCCAGAGTTTCTGATCCGAATTTGCGCAGATACAGGCCTTTATCGGCAAATCCCGCTTCTTTTCGGAGCTTTGGTTTGTTTCTTGCATTTCTAGCAGGTAGAGAGCCTCGCATCGGCGGGGCCACCGCACCTGGCCCTGGCCAAAGCAGGGCCAGGCAAGCGCCAAAAGAGGTCAACGACGCCTTATGACCATCAGCGATGCACAGCACCGTCTGCTTCTGGACAACCTGACCACCGCCACGTTGCTGCTCAATGCCGAGCTGCGCCTGGAGTACATGAACCCGGCCGCGGAAATGCTGCTGGCCGTCAGCGGCCAACGTAGCCATGGGCAGTTCATCAGCGAGCTGTTCACCGAGTCGACCGAAGCGCTCAGCTCGTTGCGCCAGGCGGTCGAACAGGCGCACCCGTTCACCAAGCGCGAAGCGCAGCTCACCTCGCTGACCGGGCAGACCATCACCGTCGACTACGCGGTAACCCCTATCCTCAACCAGGGCCAGACCCTGCTGTTGCTGGAGGTGCACCCGCGCGATCGGCTGCTGCGCATCACCAAGGAAGAGGCCCAACTGAGCAAGCAGGAAACCACCAAGATGCTGGTGCGCGGCCTGGCCCACGAAATCAAGAACCCCCTCGGCGGCATCCGTGGCGCGGCGCAGTTGTTGTCACGCGAATTGCCCGAGGAAGGCCTGCGCGACTACACCAACGTGATCATCGAAGAAGCCGACCGCCTGCGTAACCTGGTAGACCGCATGCTCGGCTCGAACAAGCTGCCATCGCTGGCCATGACCAACATCCACGAAGTGCTGGAGCGGGTCTGCAGCCTGGTCGAGGCCGAAAGTCAGGGTTGCATCACTTTGGTGCGCGATTACGACCCAAGCCTGCCGGACGTCTTGATAGACCGCGAGCAGATGATCCAGGCCGTCCTCAACATCGTGCGTAACGCCATGCAGGCGATCAGTTCGCAGAACGAGCTGCGCCTGGGCCGCATCACCCTGCGCAGCCGCGCCTTGCGCCAGTTCACCATCGGCCATGTGCGCCATCGCCTGGTGGCGCGGGTGGAAATCATCGACAACGGCCCGGGCATCCCGCCGGAACTGCAAGACACCCTCTTCTATCCCATGGTCAGTGGCCGCCCCGACGGTACCGGGCTGGGCCTGGCCATTACCCAGAACATCATCAGCCAGCACCAGGGCCTGATCGAGTGTGAAAGCCACGCAGGCCACACCGCCTTTTCGATCTACCTGCCTCTGGAACAAGGAGCCACCGCCTCATGAGCCGAAGTGAAACCGTATGGATCGTCGACGATGATCGCTCCATCCGCTGGGTACTGGAAAAAGCCCTGCAACAGGAAGGCATGACCACCCAGAGCTTCGACAGCGCAGATGGTGTGATGGGCCGCCTTGCGCGCCAGCAACCGGACGTGATCATTTCCGACATCCGCATGCCGGGTGCCAGCGGTCTCGACCTGCTGGCACAGATTCGCGAGCAGCACCCACGCCTGCCGGTCATCATCATGACCGCTCATTCCGACCTGGACAGCGCCGTGGCGTCTTACCAAGGCGGCGCTTTCGAGTACCTGCCCAAACCGTTCGACGTGGACGAGGCAGTCTCGCTGGTAAAACGTGCCAACCAGCATGCGCAGGAGCAACAAGGGCTGGATGTGCCACAGAACCTGGCGCGCACCCCGGAAATCATCGGCGAAGCACCGGCCATGCAGGAGGTGTTCCGCGCCATCGGCCGCCTCAGCCACTCCAACATCACCGTGCTGATCAACGGCGAGTCCGGCACCGGTAAAGAACTGGTGGCCCACGCCCTGCACCGCCATAGCCCGCGTGCGGCGTCGCCGTTCATTGCCCTGAACATGGCAGCGATCCCCAAGGACCTGATGGAGTCTGAGCTGTTCGGCCATGAGAAAGGCGCCTTCACTGGCGCTGCCAACCTGCGCCGGGGCCGCTTCGAGCAGGCCGATGGCGGCACACTGTTCCTCGACGAAATCGGTGACATGCCTGCCGACACCCAGACCCGCCTGCTGCGGGTGCTGGCCGATGGCGAGTTTTATCGCGTTGGCGGCCACGTGCCGGTCAAGGTCGACGTGCGCATCATTGCCGCGACCCACCAAAACCTGGAGTCGCTGGTGCAGGCCGGCAAGTTCCGCGAAGACTTGTTCCACCGCCTGAACGTGATTCGCATCCATATTCCTCGGCTGGCCGACCGCCGTGAGGACATCCCCGCCCTCGCCCGCCACTTCCTCGCCCGTGCCGCTCAGGAACTGGCAGTCGAGCCGAAGATCCTCAAGCCGGAGACCGAAGAGTTCATCCGCAACCTGCCGTGGCCGGGCAACGTGCGGCAGATGGAGAACACTTGCCGCTGGATCACCGTGATGGCCTCCAGCCGCGAGGTGCTGATCGGCGACCTGCCGCCTGAACTGCTGAACCTGCCGCAGGATGCCGCACCGGTCACCAACTGGGAGCAGGCTTTGCGCCAGTGGGCCGACCAGGCGTTGGCGCGCGGGCAATCGAACCTGCTAGACAGCGCGGTGCCGAGCTTTGAGCGGATCATGATCGAGACGGCACTCAAGCACACCGCCGGCCGCCGCCGGGATGCCGCGCTTTTACTGGGTTGGGGGCGTAATACCTTGACCCGCAAGATCAAGGAGCTGGGGATGAATGTGGCGGGCGGTGATGACGAGGAAGGTGATGACCACTAACGCTCGGTAATCCTGCAAGATCCCTGGGGCCGCTTTGCGGCCCCAGCCATTTCAGCCTCCCGATGCACCGATCCTGTGCCCAATGCACCTCTCGAAGGCACAAATCCCCTCAAAACCCGGCCAAATACCCCTCAAAGCCCAATATTCACGGGCTTTGCAAAATTGGCACGCCCCCTGCAATACCTAATACATACCCAGTTTCGGGGGCCCTGGTACAGGCAGGCCGGGTGAACCCCTCTTTTATTCGCAACACCGCCCGTTTTGGGGACCTCGGTACAGGCAGGCCGGGACATCCCCCCTTTACACGCAACACGCAGTACCCCTTTTGGGGACCCTGGTACAGGCAGGCCGGGATATCCCCTCTTTTATTCGTGCAGTTTCACCTGCACACGCCAGCGCCCAGCGTCCTCTGCACCGGCCCACTCGCCCTGCAGGGGACGCGCCGCCACCACTGTCAGCAACAAGCCTTCCTTGCTCTTCTGCACCCGCCAGCTCACCGGCTTCCCCGCCAGGCTCAATTGCCCTTGCTGGGCCTTGCCCTGGGCCTGGAACAGCAACGCAACCGTCCCTTCCACGTTCTCGCCGTGCAGCTGCGGTTCTTCATTGAACCAAAGGTCCAGGCCGTCCTGCACCACCTCCACCTGCTGCAATACCCGCTCTTCGGGCGTTGTCAGGCGACCAATCATCAACCCGACCATAACGCCAACGATCGCCAGCGACAGCATCATCCGTGGGAAGGCCTTCGAACGCACGTCCGGTTCAGGGGTAGAATGCCCGTCATCTTCACGCTTGGAGCCGTGCATGTTTCACGTCATCCTTTTTCAACCAGAAATTCCGCCGAATACCGGCAACATCATTCGCCTGTGCGCCAACAGCGGCTGCCACCTGCACCTGATCGAACCCATCAGCTTCGAACTGGATGACAAGCGCCTGCGCCGCGCCGGGCTGGATTACCACGAGTATGCCACGCTCAAGCGCCACGAGAGCCTGGCCGGATGCCTGGAAAGCCTGGGCAACCCACGGCTGTTCGCCTTTACCACCAAGGGCTCGCACCCGTTCCATGAAGTGGCCTACCAGCCGGGCGATGCCTTCCTGTTCGGGCCAGAGAGTCGCGGGTTGCCTGCCGAAGTACTGGACAGCCTGCCAGCCGAACAACGCCTGCGCCTGCCGATGCGGCCAGGGTGCCGTAGCCTGAACCTGTCCAATACCGTGGCGGTGACAGTGTATGAGGCTTGGCGGCAGAACGGGTTTGCCGGGAGCTGATCTTTCACCTGCAAGGGCCCTTTCGCGGGCATGCCCGCGGAAGGGCCGGAACAGGCAATAAAAAAGCGCCCCGAGAGGCGCTTTCCTGATACCGGCAGCGATTACTGAACAGTCGGCACTTCGCCCGCTTCCTGCATGCGCTGCATTTCTTGCGCGTACAGGGCGTCGAAGTTGACCGGCGACAGCATCAGGGCCGGGAACGAACCGCGGGTCACCAGGCTGTCCAGGGTCTCACGGGCGTACGGGAACAGGATGTTCGGGCAGAACGCACCCAGGGTGTGGCTCATCGAAGCCGCATCCAGGTTGGCGATCAGGAAGATACCGGCCTGCTGTACTTCAGCGATGAACGCCACTTCGTCACCGTTCTTGACGGTAACCGACAGGGTCAGCACCACCTCGTGGAAGTCGCCTTCCAGGGCTTTCTGCTTGGTGTTCAGGTCCAGCGCGACGCTCGGCTCCCAGCTCTGGCGGAAGATCTGCGGGCTTTTCGGGGCTTCGAACGACAGGTCGCGCACGTAGATGCGCTGCAGGGAGAACTGAGGGCTGTTGTCTTCTGCAGCAGCGCCGTTGGTCTGTTGGTCAGTCATGGCAGATCCTTATCCTAATGTTTTTGAATGCAGTGCAAATCAGGCCGCCAGCAGCGCGTCGAGCTTGCCGGCGCGCTCCAGGGCATAGAGGTCATCGCATCCACCGACATGGGTGCTGCCGATCCAGATCTGCGGCACCGAGGTGCGACCGGCCTTCTGGCTCATCTCGGCGCGCACCTGCGGTTTGCCGTCGACCTTGATTTCCTCGAAGGCCACGCCTTTGCTCTCAAGCAGGTACTTGGCGCGCATGCAGTAGGGGCAGTAGTCGCTGGAATAGACGATGACGGGCTTCATATCACTTCACCAGGGGCAGGTTATCGGCTTTCCAGCTGGAAACGCCACCGCTCAGTTTGGCAGCGGTGTAGCCAGCCTTGAGCAGTTCGCGGCAATGGGTGCCGGACTGCTGGCCCATTGCGTCGACGACGATCAGGGTCTTCTCTTTGTGCTTGTCCAGCTCGCTCATGCGGGTGGCCAGCTTGTCCTGCGGAATGTTGATCGCACCGACGATGTGGCCGGCGGCGTATTCCTTGGCCGTACGGATGTCGACGACCAGGCCCTTGTCGGCATTGACCAGGGCGGTCAGTTGGCCGTTGCTCAGGCTCTGGCCGCCACGGCGGATTTCATTGAGCAGCAGCAGGACCAGCAGAACAACGAAGATCGCAACCAGGATGTAGTGATCTGTCGCGAATTGAATCAGGTGAGCAACCATCAGCGGTGTTCCAGGCGATTGAAAATGCCGGCCAGTATACACAGCCCCCCAGTGCCACCAAAGCCCGACAGGCCGGAGGGAAAGGTACCTTCATGTTGCTACATCGGGCGCGCTGGTCAGGCAATAGGACGAATATTCGCCGCTGGTGGCGGATTTGCCCTAAAATGCGTGTCTTTATCATCTTTGAACAACCGTGAGTTTGATTGATGACGAGTACGCCCAAACCCCTGGTCCTGATCATCCTGGATGGCTTCGGCCACAGCGAAAGCCCCGAACACAACGCCATCTTTGCCGCCAACACGCCGGTCTATGACCGCCTGCGCGCTACCCAGCCGCATGGCCTCATTTCCGGCTCGGGCATGGATGTCGGCCTGCCGGACGGGCAGATGGGCAACTCCGAAGTCGGTCACATGAACCTGGGCGCCGGTCGCGTCGTGTACCAGGACTTCACCCGGGTGACCAAGGCCATCCGTGACGGCGAATTTTTCGAAAACCCGGTGCTCACGGGTGCCGTGGACAAGGCCGCCAGCGCCGGCAAGGCCGTTCACATCCTCGGCCTGCTGTCCGATGGCGGCGTACACAGCCACCAGGACCACCTGGTGGCCATGGCCGAACTGGCCGCACAGCGCGGCGCGGAAAAAATCTACCTGCACGCCTTCCTCGATGGCCGTGACACCCCACCACGCAGCGCGCAGTCGTCCATCGAACTGCTCGACGCCACCTTCGCCAAGCTGGGCAAGGGCCGCATCGCCAGTCTGATCGGCCGCTACTTCGCCATGGATCGGGATAACCGCTGGGACCGCGTCAGCGCGGCCTACAACCTGATCGTCGACAGCGCCGCCGAATACACTGCCGACACCGCCCAAGCCGGCCTGGAAGCAGCCTACGCTCGTGACGAGAGCGACGAGTTCGTCAAGGCCACGCGCATTGGCGAAGCGGTCAAGGTCGAAGACGGCGATGCCGTGATCTTCATGAACTTCCGCGCCGACCGTGCCCGTGAACTGTCGCGTGTGTTCGTCGAGGCCGATTTCAACGAATTCCCGCGTGCACGCCTGCCAAAACTGGCGGCCTACATCGGCCTGACCCAGTACTCGGCCAAGATTCCGGCGCCGGCAGCCTTTGCACCGGCCAGCCTGAACAACGTGCTGGGCGAGTACCTGGCCAAGCACGGCAAAACCCAGTTGCGCATTGCCGAGACCGAGAAGTACGCCCACGTCACCTTCTTCTTCTCGGGTGGCCGTGAAGAACCGTTCGAAGGCGAAGAGCGCATCCTGATCCCGTCGCCAAAGGTTGCAACCTACGACCTGCAACCGGAAATGAACGCGCCAGAAGTAACCGACCGCATCGTCGAAGCGATCGAGCAGCAGCGCTTTGACGTGATCGTGGTCAACTACGCCAACGGCGACATGGTCGGCCACACGGGCGTGTTCGAGGCTGCGGTGAAGGCAGTTGAAGCGCTGGATACCTGCGTCGGCCGCATCGTCGAAGCGCTGGCCAAGGTGGACGGCGAAGCGCTGATCACCGCCGACCACGGCAACGTCGAGCAGATGGAAGACGAATGCACCGGCCAGGCGCACACCGCACACACCACCGAGCCGGTGCCGTTCATCTATGTGGGCAAGCGCAACGTGAAAGTGCGTGATGGCGGCGTGCTGGCCGACGTGGCGCCAACCATGCTGAAGCTGCTGGGGCTGGAGAAACCAGTGGAAATGACCGGTACTTCGATCCTGGTCGACGCCTGATTCGGTGTGTTGGGGCTGCAAAGCAGCCCCTTTGCACATGAATTCCAGACAAACGCCCCTCTGCACCCGCAGCGAGGCGTTTTTTTTGCCTGCCCGGGCGGGCATACTAGGCCAGTCTCCATCCTTGGTACGCCAAACTCCATGCTTCGCGCCCTGATTCTCCTAGCCCTGTCTTGCCTGCTCAGCCCGGCCTTTGCCGATGAGCGTGCGCAGACCCAGCAGCAACTGGACGCCACCCGCCAGGACATTGCCGAGCTCAAGAAGACGCTGGGCAAGCTCCAGGAAGAAAAGGCCGGTGTGCAAAAGGACCTCAAAGCCACCGAGACCGACATCGGTAACCTCGAAAAGCAGGTGGAGGCACTGCAACAAGAACTAAAAAAGACCGAGGGCGATCTGGAGCGCCTTGATACCGAGAAAAAAAAACTCCAGAGCGCCCGCGTTGAACAACAGCGACTGATCGCCATCCAGGCCCGCTCGGCCTACCAGAACAACGGCCGCGAGGAATACCTCAAGCTGCTGCTCAACCAGCAGAACCCCGAGAAGTTCGCCCGCACCCTTACGTATTACGACTACATCAGCAAGGCGCGCCTGGAACAACTGCGTACCTTCAACGAGACCCTGCGCCAGCTGGCCAACGTCGAGCAGGAAATTGCCAGCCAGCAGGAGCAGTTGCTGGCCCAGCGCGCCGACCTCGACAGCCGCCGCCAAGCCCTGGAAGCCGAGCGCGGCAAGCGCCAGCAGGTGCTGGCCAAGCTCAATGGCGACATGAAGGACCGCGACCAGAAGTTGCAGGCCCGCGAGCAGGACCAGGCCGACCTGTCCAAAGTGCTCAAGACCATCGAGGAAACCCTGGCCCGGCAGGCCCGCGAAGCTGAAGAAGCACGCAAGAAAGCCTTGCTGGCCCAGCAGGAAGCTGAAAAACGCCGCCAGCAGGAAGCCCTGGCCGCCGCCGCTGCCCGCGAACAGGCCAAGGAGCCGGTGGAGCCACCGAAAAAGGCACGCACTACCCTGGGCCCGATGGTTTCCAGCGACGGCGCCAACTACGGCGGCGCTTTTTCTGCCGCACGGGGCAAACTTCCATGGCCCGTCAATGGTCGACTGCTGGCACGCTTTGGCGATGCCCGCGGCAGCGATGCCCGTGCCAAGTGGGACGGGGTGATGATCAGCGCCAACCCAGGCACCCAGGTACGTGCCGTACACGGCGGGCGCGTGGTGTTTGCCGACTGGTTGCGCGGTGCCGGCCTTCTGGTCATTCTCGACCATGGGAACGGTTACCTGAGCCTGTACGGCCACAACCAGAGCCTGCTCAAGAGCGCCGGTGATATCGTCAAGGCCGGTGAAGCCATTTCCACCGTTGGCGACAGCGGTGGCCAGGACGCGGCAGGCTTGTACTTCGCCATCCGCCAGCAGGGCCGGCCGACCGACCCTTCGCAATGGTGCCGGGGCTAGTCAAATTTCAACGGCGTAGCCTGAGTGCTGCGCCGATGCTCCCCAGGGAGCGCTTACAGGATCAGGAGTTCGTTCGACATGCTGCACTCGCCTCGTCTCACCCAGCTGGCCCTGTCCATCGCCCTGGCGGTCGGTGCGCCCCTGGCCGTTGCTGCAGAGCCGGCCAAGGCCGCCGCAGTGCCCGCCACCGAGGTCACGGCCAAGGCGCCACTGCCACTGGAAGAGCTGCGCACCTTCGCCGAGGTCATGGACCGCATCAAGGCGGCCTATGTAGAGCCAGTGGACGACAAGACCCTGCTGGAAAACGCCATTAAAGGCATGCTCAGCAACCTTGACCCGCACTCGGCCTACCTCGGCCCCGAAGACTTCCAGGAGCTGCAGGAAAGCACCAGCGGCGAGTTCGGCGGGCTGGGCATCGAAGTAGGCCAGGAAGACGGCTTCATCAAGGTGGTCTCGCCTATCGATGACACCCCGGCCTCCCGGGCTGGCGTGCAGGCCGGCGACCTGATCGTCAAGATCAACGGCGCCCCGACCCGCGGCCAGACCATGACCGAAGCGGTCGACAAGATGCGCGGCAAGGTTGGCGAAAAAATCACCCTGACCTTGGTGCGCGACGGCGGTAACCCGTTTGACGTGACCCTGGCCCGCGCGGTCATTCAGGTCAAAAGCGTGAAGAGCCAGCTGCTGGAAAACGACTACGGCTACATCCGTATCACCCAGTTCCAGGTCAAGACCGGTGACGAAGTGGGCAAGGCCCTGGCCAAGCTGCGCAAGGACAACGGCAAGAAGCTGCGCGGGGTCGTGCTGGACCTGCGCAACAACCCGGGCGGCGTACTGCAATCGGCGGTGGAAGTGGCCGACCACTTCCTGACCAAGGGCCTGATCGTCTACACCAAAGGCCGCATCGCCAACTCCGAACTGCGTTTCTCCGCCGACCCGGCCGACGCCAGCGAAGGCGTGCCACTGGTGGTGCTGATCAACGGCGGCAGTGCCTCGGCCTCCGAGATTGTCGCCGGCGCCCTGCAGGACCAGAAACGCGCTGTGCTGATGGGTACCGACAGCTTCGGCAAAGGCTCGGTGCAGACCGTGTTGCCACTGGCCAACGACCGTGCCCTGAAGCTCACCACCGCGCTGTACTTCACCCCCAATGGCCGCTCGATCCAGGCCCAGGGCATCGTCCCCGATATCGAAGTACGCCCGGCCAAGCTCACCGCTGAAGTCGACACCGACAACTTCAAGGAAGCGGACCTGCAGGGGCACCTGGGCAACGGCAACGGCGGCGCCGACCGCCCGACCGGGAGCAGCAAGCGCAAGGAGCGCCCACAGGATGACGACTTCCAGTTGAGCCAGGCGCTGAGCCTGCTCAAAGGGCTGAACATCACCTCAGGCAAGTGATTCACCCTATGCGGTATCTGCTGTGTCTGTTGTTCTGCCTGTTGGCCGGGGTCGTGCAAGCGGCACCGGCCAACAAGGCCTACATGAGCATCATCATCGACGACCTGGGCCAGAGCACCGAGCGGGACAGCCGCACCCTCGCCCTGCCCGGCCCGGTGACCATGGCGATCATGCCCGACACCCCCCATGCCAGCGATTTCGCCCGCCAGGCCCATAAGGCCGGCAAGACGGTGATCCTGCACATGCCCATGGACCCTGCCACCGGGCCCTATGCCTGGCACCCCGAGTTGCCGCTGCCGGTCCTGGCCAGCAGGCTGGACGCAGCCTTGGCCAAGGTGCCATTCGCCGCCGGCATCAACAACCACATGGGCAGCCGCATGACCGCCCAGCGTGATGCCATGACCTGGTTGATGGGTGAGTTACAACAACGTCACCTGTTCTTCGTCGACAGCCGCACCAGCGCGGCCACCGTGGCCGCCGCCGAGGCCCAGCGTATCGGCCTTGCCCACGTTTCGCGCGATGTGTTCCTCGACGATGTACGCACTACCGAGGCCATCACCGGCCAGTTGCAGCAAGGCATCGCCCTGGCGCGCAAGCAGGGTTCGGCCGTGCTGATCGGCCACCCTTACCCGCAAACCCTGCAAGTACTGGAACGTGAGCTGCCCCAGCTCAGGCGCCAGGGCATCGAGCTGATCAACCTGAAGCAGATGATCGCCGAACGTAGCAACCAGGCCATGCCCGCCCATGGCAAGCACGGCCAGTACAGCAATCGCTGAAGTGCTCAGGTGAAGTCGATAATGCCCGCCACGTCAGCCAGCCGCAGTTCGCCCCGGTAGATATCCAGCAAGTCGCGCCCACTGGCGGCCGCACGCATCTGCGCCAAACGCCCCAGCTTGCGCTGCGACCAAAGTTTCAGGTGCCCCTTGGTGAAATCGCTGGCTGGTGTAGTGCTGCTGGGGTAATGGAAGTGCGCCTCCCACAGCCCCTCACCCACGGCTCTGCCTTCCCTGGGCAAACGCCGGACTTCGTAAATATCCAGATAATCGCTGGCCGCAAGTGCCTTGAGCGTCCCGACACGCTGGATGGTTATCAGTTTCTGCTCGTGCAAATAGCGCAGGCCGTTGGCGTTAGGAGAACTGGTCGAGTAGTACAAGGCCGTCAGGAAATCACGGCGGACAGTCTGTAACCGCTCGACTGCGGCGGTCAGCCCTTCGAATAGCTCATCCCCGGGTGAATGCCCGGCCAATGCCTCATTGAGCTTTTCCAGATGCCCGTCGATGATGGTTGCCAGGTTCAGGGGCTCATTGGCTTTCAGGTACCCTCGCGCCAGGCCGACAACCGCGTCAGTCTGATTTATAAACGCCCGGGCCTGTTTACGGCTGACATGCGGATCAAGCGGTGAGCGCGGGTCTTCCTGCGCTTGCTCAAGCGCGTCCTCGACCCATGCATCGTCCTGCTGCCGAAATGTCTTGAGCACGTGTTGAGTGCGAGAGTCACGCTGCTGCACAAGCGCAACGCCATCCACTTCGACTTCCTCGGCCAACACACTGCGCCCCTGCTGTGTACGCGCCAAGTGCCTTCGCCCTCCTCTGGGTGCATGAACCTGGACGCGCATGGGCCGCAACTCCTGCAACTGCTCTTCCCGAACCCATTGAGCCATTTCCTTTTCAGCCGCGCCTTTCAACTCACCCAACACCTTCTGGTAGGCCTTCAGCTGCTCCGCCTTGATCGCGGCACCGCCTACACTGGCGAGGTAGTCCGCCATGGTCGATGCTTCTTCATAAACTTCCAGCACCCCTTTCAAGACCTCGATGCGGTCCGCCACGCCCAACGTGCTGCCGGCAAGGTCACCGTGCGCACTACCGGCACTTCTCAGGTTGCTCCCCGACAGGTATTCGAAATAATCCTGCAACACACGTTCCTCGACATCGGCAAGCCGATCGAGGGTGAGCTCGCCCAGATCCTGGAGCAGGCGGAACTTAAGGTCCACCGCCGTCAGCCGCCGCTGTTCGATCTGGCTTTTAAGCTCCCTGTCCTTACTTATACGCGCCTCGGTTTCACGATCGCGGAAAGAGAAGGTATCGTCGTTGAGCGTTTCTTCGAGCAGACGGTCAAACAGGCTGGAAGCATCGACCATGTCCATTTCCCATTTCACAACGGTCACAAGTTCCTGACGAAACGCTACATACAGCGCAATTTCCGCCTCCCCCTCAGGGTGAACCGTAATCTGCTCCGCGAGCGTATCGATGTCAGCATTGTTAATGAACTTGGCCAGCTCATTGTAAAAGGTCGCGACACTGTCAATCAGGTCCTGCCGACTACTATTACGCAGGTCAGCCAATGCACCGGTAAAGGTAGGATCGTCATGCCTGAAGGCATAAAGCTCGCCGAGAACGGCGTCATGCTCGACCAGGTTATCGATGACAGCCTTCAGTTCGTACGCAAGCTTGATGTTGATCTGCTTGCGCAAGCGGCGGGTCAGTTCAAGCTCTTGCAGGTTGAGCTCGTCGGGCTGCTCGATCGCCTCCAGCACCTGGATCCGCTTGTCCTTGGCTATCAGCAAATCACGGTGCCGGTTGAGTGGTTCAGCCAACGCGTTATGCCGCTGGGAAAGCTCTATTTCTTTGGCTTTTAGCGCCTCGATCTTGCGCTGGTTTTGCTCCTTGAGCAGTGTGCGCCGGCTCTTGGGCATACCCCCTCGCAAACGCAAACCCGCATCGATATGCCACTGCCCGTACTTGGGTTCAAGCCAAGGCCCCATCTCCCCCGTCGTGGTCACGACACGCACACGGTCATTGTCGGGCTGCACTTCATAAACATCACCGGCAAGGGTCACGTACAAGCGCTGTGCTATCTGATAGAGACCTTGCCATGGGCCGCTCTGGATCACTTCAAGGCCATTGACCGAGACGGGTGAACGCAACTTCAGCAATGCGCTGCGCCGCTCAGGCGCAAGCAGGTTGAAACCCTGCATGTCACGCCAACGGGTTTCCAGCAACGTGGATACCTGTTCACCCAAGCCACTGGGCAAACCTACCTTGCCTTGGGCCGGTGAGTCGCCGGCTACGGCCTCGAATGCACCGGCCAATGGCAGCTCCGGGTACTCAACCCGGCCACCCGGCGGCGTCGTGCCCTCAACAGCGGAAGGCAAGCGCGCTTGCAGAAGGGCCATGGCTGCATTCAATACCAGGTCCACCACCGCTGCCGATCGTTCAAACTCACTGCCGTGCTGCCAGGTCGCTACGTCACGCGTGATACCTGACATGGCTTGAGCCAGCCAAGCTACGGTGGCAACAGGGCCACGCAGCAGCAACGTCGCCACATCAAACAGCAGCCAGGCACCCTTGACCAACAGTGCCCAGCGGCTTTCTGCATTGGATACGGCATTACGGTCCGCCAGCTCGATCAACAGCTGCCGATTGGCGTTGTACAGGTAGGTGTCGACATCCGCCTTCCAGAACTGTGCACTGAAACTGGCGGGTTGAGCGGGCTCAGGCAAAATCGAGGTATCGATGATCGGCCGGCCCAGGTGCGGCTCCAGGAAACCGCCATTGTCGTAGACCGGCCTGGCCGACGCCGGCAGCCACGTCAGAATGCTGTCCTGCAACGCGCCTGCCTGGCGGATGGCTTTCATCATGTGCGAAAGGCTGGCGAACTCTGTCAGCGCCGCATTGCCATACAGAGGGCGGTACAACAGCACCGTCGAAGGTTCCGTGCATTTCAGCACATACATACCCGTTACCTGGTCGGGCTCACGCGCATCCGGCGCTCGCTTGAACGCCAAGGGCATCAGCACACTCGCTGGCAATTCCGTATCCAGCAGGCCACGGCAATAATCACCCACAGCCTGCAAGCCTGCCTCACTCAATGTGCCACCCATTCTGGCCGACAGGGCGCAGAACAACAGTGAGCATCGCCACTCTCGCGCGAACCGGGCCATGCGCACTTGACGTGTATAGGGCTCGTCCAGCTTGTCGGCGACGTACGTGGGGTAATGAGCACCGATATCGACCCTGGCGACCAGTGCTTTCAAGTAATCCAGTGTGAGCCAATCCATGATCAGCTGGCCTTGCGAATGGCTGACCCCCGTCAACGTTGCACCATCGAGCGAAGCCAGGTTGCCGATGGCAAACTCCGTCAGGCTCATGCTGCGATGCTCCACAGCGCCGCCACCGGGCCCGGCACCGGCGCCCCCTGGTATTCCCCTGGCGAGGGTGAGCGTGAGTTGCAAGTCGTCGGCAAAGTAGTTGGCATCCACCGGATGGTCAGCCAACATTTCTGCTCTCAGCCGTTGGCTGGCATAGCTGTACAGGTCCAGCACATCGTCCAGTGCACCTGTGCCATCCGACTGTGCCTGGGCCAGCGCAAGGTCAAACAGGGCAGCCTGGCAGGCGAAACTGTTCGGTGCACTGGCGGCCAGCAGCCCCGGCGGCACATCAGGCTTGCTGTCATTACCCGCACGGTAACCCTCGATGAACCACTGAGCGGGGTCCGTTACGCGAGCGTAGGCTTGCTCCAGGGCTTCCACGCTCTCAACGTGCATGTACCGCAGGCGCCGCGCCGAGGTAAGCATGCGCTCCAGCAGCAGTGTGCATTGCTGCGCAAAGCTGTCGCCCTCCAGCTCATGGCGGTCCCACGTCATCGAATCGAAACGGTAACGCTCCGCCAAGCGTTCACGCAGTGCCAAGGCAAATGCGTCGAATGTGTCATAAGCCAACACCACACTCGATGGCGCACACCACACAACGGCCTGCGCTTCATCACACTCACCCTGTAGCAGAAGGTCTGGCAGCAGTAGCGAGACTGTCTGCCCATCCAGCAGCAGGTGAACTTCAACAACAAAAACCGAAGGTTGCTGCTTACCGCCCTGAAGCAGACCGAGCACACAGGCCCTTTGCAGGTCATCCAGGCCCTGCAACGGCAAGTTCTGCAAGAGCGCAGCACGCATGGCCAGCGCCAACCAACGTTCACGAGGCGCGCCCATGCTGCCCGTTTGCGACCAGTAGTCCACCTGGGCCTGGCTGAAATACTCCGGCAGCGTCAGCACAAGGTCTTCCAGGTCGCTCAGGGCGTTGGTGATTGCCACCATGTTGTAGGTGAGCGAATTTCCCTGCTGATCCTTCAGGTAGTAGGGCGCTTGTACGGCAATATGGAAAGTGCCTCCGGCTGCCCCGAGGGACATAAGCGGGCGCCCTGACTGCAGGCTTTCCATGACGCAATCGACCAAGGGCCGAGACGTCCAGCTGTCGTAAGGGCGGGACGACTCGGCTTTATCCACAGGCACCAGCAGCGTGATGTACTCAGCCGATGGCAAGGTGGCAGTAGCAAGAATTGGAACATGGCGGGTCAGGACCATGAGCAACTGCTCGCTGGCCACTTCACGCATCGTAGGGCGTTTGGCGAACTCGGCACTGACAGCGGCATGAAGATCCGGGATGGGCGTTTGCTCGAAAGCCATGCGGTGGCTCCTTGTGAATGACGATCAGCAAGGATGAAGAGCAGCCGCCACGCCATGCGGTATCTATTTAATCGG